>JAJXTQ010000049.1 GCA_021783685.1 Pseudomonadota bacterium
TCCCGTCCTCGGTGACGAAGACCTCGCCATGCTGAAACGGGCTCATGGTCCCCGGATCCACGTTGATGTAGGGATCCAGCTTCACCATGCTGACCGTGAGGCCGCGCGCTTCGAGGATGGCGCCCAAAGACGCCGAGGCGATGCCCTTGCCGAGCGAGGAGACCACACCGCCGGTCACGAAAACGAATCGCGTCATACCGCTTCCATTGCTTGAGGATGGGCGGAGGCGGATGAACCAGGGAGCCCCCAAAGATGGGGCTTTAGCCTACCAGATCGGGCCCGGCGGAACAATGAACACGGCGTGGCGGCGCCGTCGACGGCGGCTGAGGGGCGCCTCCCGCAACACATCCCCGAAACGCCATCGCTGCAACGGGCGGGCACTCAGCGGGGACTGGCTGCGGGCCGGTCGTCGCGTCCCGATGGTCCGGGACGCGACGATGGCATGGACGATGCGGAAGCGCGGGGTGCGGTGGAACCGCGTGGGAAAGCTACCCCACCGCACGCTTGGCGCAGCGGTCAGGGGGTCGACAGGGTGATCGAGGGCACGAAGGCGCCGAGGAAGGGGATCGCCTGCAAGCCCGAAGTCGCCAGGGACAGGCCCGTGTTGACCTTGCCCACGCCGGCGGTTCTCACCATGCCCACCTTGGCCGGGTAGCCGGGCGCGAAAGTGCCCACCAGATTCTGTCCCGTCGTCACCAGCGGCGCCGGGGCCTTGCTCGCGTACACGTCATAGGCAAAAGGCGCGGCGACGGACTTGCTGCCGACCGTCAACAGGTAGCCTTGGCCGGCAACCTCGCTGAGGTCCTGTGCCGACAGAGGGGTCATTCCGGCAAATCCGCACGCGGAAAATCCGGCCAGCAGCGCACCGGACATCATGTTCACGACATATTTCTTCATCGACGTCTCCCAACTCGATTGATCTGATGTTTTGATTCGACGACACCTCGGCGGCACCGACAGTGCTGTCGGTGCAATGTTCAGACCAATCGGGGAAAATCCTGCCCGAATCCGTCATCCGGCGGCCCAGGCGCGGCACACGGCCGGACCCATATGGGCAAAAAAGGTCGGGGAATGACGGTGCTGGGCGGAAAGTGACCTGAGCGGCCAGCAAGCCGCGACGCCGCATGAATCGCGACGGCTCGTCCGTCACGCTTCCCGGGGCGCGACCAGCGGCTCTCCGCCGCGGGTCAAAGGCGGGATGGCCGCCGGCGCATCCTGGGCCAGCATGTGCGAGGTCGCCGGAACTTCCACCACCCGGACCGCGCCCCCCGCTCGATGAGCGCTGCGCGCCATGTGGCGGCGGCTCAGGATCAGGTCCATCTCGGCCACGAGAATCCAGGCATTGGCCTGGTGGAACACCGCGTAGGCATCGGTCGTTCTCGAACTCATCCACGACTGGATGTCGCGCACGTTGGTGACGACGGTCCGCGCGCGCCGGGCGTTGAACCAGAGCCGGGAAGCCAGTTCCAGCTTCTGGCCATGGGGCGGGCCAAACGCCAGGCGCCCCAGTTGCCTCATCGGCAGGCGCTGGAGCAGTGGAAACAAGGCGGGCAGCAACCAGAGACCCGGGGCGGTACCGGCGAGGGCAAGGCTCGGATGGATCCGCCCTTCGGGAAGCACCGGGGCCTCCAGCACGTATTCGATCTCGAGGCGGCGATGCAGCTCGGGATTCTGCAGGGCGGCCTCGAGGACCACCGCGCCGCCGCGGGAATGCCCGTGCAAGCGGACGGGGCCGTCGCGCACCACGTGCAGCAGCACCTGATTGAGAACCGCGGCATCGTATGGGATGGTGCCCACGGCGTAGGGCAGCGGCCGTTCCCACGCCACAGACTGGGCCCGCGCCTCGGGCGCGACCGTGGTGACATGGTAGTCGGCATTGTTGAGGTAGACACAATCGAGGTCGGCACCCTCATACAAGCCATCGAAGTACCACACCTCTTCCAGAAAACCGGGAACACAGACGACCGTCCCGCCGGGCGCGGCCGATGCCCGCCTCACCAGGGCATGGCAGGCGCCGATGCGCAGGATTTCCCCATCGAAATCCTTGGCATAGATGGGCAGTGTGGGGCGATCGAGATAGCGCCGCCGCAGGCCCGTCACGGCGCCGGCCAGCAGCGCGATCCATAGCCAGTTCATCGTCCCGTCTCCTCGTCCGCTGTCGTTATCGTTTTCGGATGCTCGGCCGATCAGCCGGCCTCGGTGCCGCCCACGGTCAGCCCATCGATGCGCAGGGTGGGCTGCCCGACCCCGACGGGCACGCTCTGTCCGTCCTTGCCGCAGGTTCCGACCCCTTCATCCAGTTGCAAATCGTGCCCCAGCATGCCGACCCGGGTCAGCACGTCGGGGCCATTGCCGATCAAGGTGGCGCCCTTGACGGGACGTCCGATGCGGCCGTTCTCGATCAGATAGGCCTCGCTGGCCGAGAACACGAACTTGCCGGAGGTGATGTCGACCTGCCCGCCGCCGAAATTGACCGCGTAGAGGCCGCGCGGCACCGAGCGGATGATTTCCTCGGGATCGTGGGGCCCGGGCAGGAGATAGGTGTTGGTCATGCGCGGCATCGGCAGGTGACTGTAGGATTCCCTGCGGCCATTCCCCGTCGGCGCCATGCCCATCAGCCGGGCGTTGTGCTTGTCCTGCAGATACCCCTGCAACCGCCCACCCTCGATCAAGACCGTCTGCTGGCTGGGCGTGCCTTCATCGTCGACGGTGAGCGAACCACGCCGGTCCGCCAGGGTGCCGTCGTCCACCACCGTGCACAGGGCGCTCGCCACGGTCTCGCCCAATCGGCCGCTGAAGGCCGAGGTGCCCTTGCGATTGAAGTCGCCCTCGAGGCCGTGACCGATCGCCTCGTGCAGCAGGATGCCGGGCCAGCCGGGACCCAGAACCACAGTCATCGTTCCGGCTGGTGCCGGCCCGGCTTCCAGTGCCACCAATGCCTGCCGCACGGCCTCGCGCGCATGATGACGCGCCGCGTCACGCGCCTGCAGGACGTGATATCCGAACCGGCCGCCGCCACCCGAACTGCCGCGCTCGCGGCGCCCCCCCTGTTCGACCACCACCGATACATTGAGCCGCACCAGCGGCCGCACGTCGGCGGCCAGCGTGCCGTCGGTGGCTGCCACCAGCATGACTTCCTCGACGGCGGCCAGGCTGACCATGACCTGCTGTACCCGCGGCTCCCGTCTCGCCTCGGCCTCGGCCACCTGCAGCAGCGCAAGTTTGTCGACGACGGACGCGCCGCCCAGGGGATCGCGATCGCCGTAGCGCGGCATGGCCATGCGCGACCGAAGGGGGATCGGCGCGATGGCCGCCGTCGCGTCCCGTCCCTGGCGCAAAATGGCCCGCGCGGCGTGGGCAGCCTCGCGCAGCGCTTGCGGATGGATTTCGTCGGAATAGGCAAAACCCGTCTTTTCGCCCGACAGCACCCGCACGCCGACGCCCTGCTCGACGGAAAAATCGCCTTCCTTGATGCGGCCGTCTTCGAGGCTGAAGGATTCCGAGCGCACCTGCTGAAAATAGAGATCGCCGCCGTCGGCACCGGCCGCGGCCAGCTCTCCCAGTGTCGTCGCCAGCAGCTGCTGGCCGATCTCGCCCGGCGCCAGCAGCTGGGCTTGGGCGGCTTCGAGCGCGAGCGCGGATCCGGCTTGGTTCATCACGGCGGGGTCACTCCGAAACGGCGATGGGACAATGCCGGGAAGGATGCCCGCAGGTCCTGAACCCGCCGGGCATCGATCTCCCCCAGCACGAAGCCGGATCCGCGGGGCAGGACATCGATGACCGTGCCCCAGGGATCGACCAAAAGGCTGTGGCCGAAGGTTTCGCGGCCATTGACGTGATACCCGCCCTGGGCCGCGGCGACGCCGTACATGAGGTTCTCGACCGCCCGGGCACGCAGCAACAGATCCCAGTGAGCCTGTCCCGTGCGGAAGGTGAATGCCGCCGGCAAGGCGAACCACTCGGCCCCCGCGTCCACCATGGCCCGGAACAGCTCGGGGAAGCGGAGGTCGTAGCACACGGCCATGCCCATGCGGCCGGCCGGGGTCTCCACGATGACCACCTCGCCCCCGGCCCGCTGGGTCGAAGACTCACAATAGGCTTCCTCGCTCGAGGGAAGCCGGACATCGAACAGATGCATCTTGTCGAAGCGGCTCACTTGCCGGCCGTTGTCATCGAACACCAGACAGGCCGGCGCGACCTTGGTATCGCCCTCGATCCGCAGCGGCAGGGTGCCGGCGACGATCCAGAGGCGTTCTCGCTGGGCCGTGCGGGCGAGTTGATCCTGGATCAGGCCCCGCCCCGGCGTTTCGGCAATGGCGAGCTTGTCCTGCTCCTTCATGCCCATGCAGGCGAAATGCTCCGGCAGAACCGCGATCCGGGCGCCTGCCTGCGCTGCTTTCGCCAGCAACCGCTCCGCCTCGATGAGATTCGCGGCCACCTGCGGACCCGAAGCCATCTGGATGCCTGCCACCTTCACCATGCGCTGGTCCTCCCCCGTCTCGCCGACGATAAGTCCCTGCCGCCCACCTGTCCAGACGAACCTGCCGCAAGCCTCACCGCCGCGGCGTCTCGGGAAGGTTGAAAGGCCCCTGTTCCCGTTCCAGCGTCGCCGCGTCGAAATCACCCGCGAAGCGATAGCGGATCTGAACCAGGCGGCTGATGGGCTGGCGCAGCAGTTCCCGCCCCATCAGGACGGCCGCCCCGGCAATCGGCCCCCCGGCCACGGTTGCCGCGATGGCCAGTCCGGCCGACAGGCTGGGTGTGACGACGAGTTCCTGGTCGAAACGCCGCCGGACGAGATCGCTGGTGCCGCTCATGCGCACATCGGCGGCCGAGCCCTTCAGCTCCAGCGGTCGGGTTTCGATGATGCCGCCCCGGAGCGTCAGATCGCCGCGGATGGTGTCGAACGGCAAACTCGGCCGAAACACCCCGGAGAAATCACGGGTCAGGCGGCGCGGCAGGTCGTAGAGCCCCGCGAGACTCATGACGATGCCCGTGGTGGGGCGCGTCTCGCGGAAGAAGATGGCGCCATCCTCGGCGCCCAGCTTGAAGCGGCCCGTGGCCTGCCGCAGCGTCATGTCCCAAGGCGCGCCGGGCCAGCCGAGGTCGACCGCGAAGGTCGCCTTGCGCGCTTCGATCGCATCCGGATACCCGAGCCGTCGCGCGAGCGTAGGCAGGTCGGCCGTCTCCAAGTCGAGCCGCAGATTCGTCTGCGCGCGGGATCCCTGCAATCGCCACTCGCCCGATCCCCGCGCCTGCATGACGGCGCTTTCGAGCATGCCCCGCGACAGGACGACGCCGTCGGCGCCGGGTTCGAGCTGAAGCGTCAGCTGCCCCAGGTCGCTGCCCCGGTAGCGCAGGCGATCGACGCGCAGGCGCAGCGCCGGAACTTGCCGGGGATCCAGCGTCGAGACAGCGGCCGGTGGAGCAGCTGCCCCGGCCTCCGGGTCGGCGCGCCGTGGCGGAATCAGGGCGTCTAGGTCGAGCCACCGCAAATCCGCCTGCCACGCCGCGTCGCCCGCGCGACGCAGGACACCGTCGAGCGCCGGCGCACGCACCTGCAGGCTCGGTTCGGTGCCGTCTCGCACCAGCGCCATCTGAACGTCGGTCTGGCGCAACGACTTCCATTCCACGACGCCGAGGTTGATCTGGCTGCCCCCGAACCAGGCCGGCAGCGTCCATCCCGTCTTGCGGTTCGGGTCGCCCGACGGCGCGGGCGCCCAGACGGACGCCCAACGACCGACGGCGCCGAGATCGAGGCGATCGAGGGCACCGCGGATCCACAGGCCCGGCTGCTCCGGCAAGCGTTCGACGCGCTGGTTGACGCCCACCCCGCCCCGGTCGAACGACCAGCCGCTGCCGTCCTGCCGCAATCGCAACAGCCCACCCAGCCGTCCACCGCCCTGTTTGAACTGGATCAGATGCCGATCGGCGTCGCCATTGCCCTCGACGATCAGGGCGCGCTCCTCGTCCGCTTGCTTGCCCAGAGGCTGGGGCCAATCGAGCCGCATCCCCGTCAGGGGACTGCGCACGGACCACTGCAACTGTCCGCCCCCCAGTACCGCCAGATCGGCCTCGAAACCGGTCGATCCCTGCACCGTGCGGGGATCGAGGAAGCTCAACTGACGACGCAACAACGTCGCCGGCACCCGCCCCTGCATCTGCACGCGCGTCGGCCTGAATCCACGCGGTTGCCGCGGGTCCTCGATGGGGCTCACCTGCAGCGCAATGGGCTCCCCGTCCAGCCGGGCCGCGACACCCTTGGCTTCCAGCCGGTCCTCCCGAAACTTGAGGCTGCCGCGGATATCCTCCAGTCCGACGCGCCAGGCGGGTTGGGCAAAGCGGGCGCCGTCCCAATGCACTGCGCCGTCCACCGCGGCCTCGTCCAGCGCACGCAGCGGCAGGCGCAGCGCCAGATCGAATCGCACCGGCCCGCTGCCGCGGGCGCCATCCAGCAGCACGCGCACGGCCTGACCGGGGGGGGAATGGCTGAGGTAGTCGAGCGCCGCCTGATGATCTCCATGGCCTTGCCCGACGGCCGTCAGCACCTGATCACGGTAGTCGGCCATCTCGACCTGCGTCGGCCCCAAGGCCAAGCCGAGGCTGCGCGCCGACCGGGCGGCCACGCGAAAGCCGGTGCCGGTGAAGGTGAGCTCGGCGTTCACGGCTTCCATCACGGGCCAGTGCGGATTGAACCGCAGCGCGCCGTCCTCGATCAGCGCGACCACCTCGAACGTGCCGCCGCCGTCACGGAAGGGGAAGCGCTGCAGGTCGCCCTGCAACCGCAACCGCCCGTCCCGGATGCGGCCGTCGAGGATGGCGCTGCGCAGCCACCGGGCGGTGGGTTCGGGCAGGTGATGCCGCGGCAGATAGCGATCCAGGGCCGCGGCATTGCCGTCGCGGAAATCGACCTGCAGATCGATCGCCGGCCGCTGACCGGGCCGGACCGCCATCGCCAGACGGGCGTCCGCATTCAAATCGGGATGACGGACGCGGATCTCGGGCGTCCAGAGCTTCCAGCCATCACCGTCGTGCTCCCATTGCAGTTCGGTTCGCAAGCCTCCCGTCGGCCACGGCTTCTCGAACAGCTCCGGATCGCGGAACCCGACCGCAGCGCCGCCGAGGCGCGCCCGCCCGCCGGAGCGATCGGCGTCGATTTCGCCATCGAGGCCGGACAGCCCGGGGATGGACCCGAATGGTGCCCAACCCAGGCCGGCGAATCGGGCGGCAAGCCGGACGTCGTCCCAACCCTGCGCGGCACTGCCCGTCGCCGCAAAGCGGAGATCGCGGATCTCGCCCTCGACCCGGTGGCCGAAGCGATTCCCGTCACCTCCGTCCAGTTCCCGTCGCCACGCCGCCGGCACCGCCTGCCACAACCGCTGCACGTCCTGCAACCGCACCGTCGACAGCGATCCCTCGTAGGAACCGAGGCGCGTGGCCGTGGGGGCGAGCACCGCCAAAGCGCCTTCGCCCCGCGGCCAGGATCGGCCGTCCAGCGCGACGTCCAGATGCTCGACCCGAAGCGTCCAGTCCTCGGCCCGCCCCTGCCAACGGAAGTCGCCCGACAGACGATCCAGTCGACTCGCCGCCGCGGTAGCCGTCGGCGGCAGCCGGAGATTGCGAAGATCCGAACTCAGCGCGAGCCGGCTCTCGCCGTCGGCGTCCCAATGCCCCTCGAAGCGGAGGTTCCAATGCGAACCGCGCAGGTCGATCCAGTGCCCGATCCAGGGCTCGAAATAGTCCTTGGGCGCGGCCTCCACCAGTTCGGCGGCCGCATCGATCACCCAGTTCTGCGGCTCGGCCAATTCACCCCGCGCGTCCAGCGACAACAGGAAGTTGCGTCCCAACATCGCGGCAGAGCGACTGCTCACATCGACCCGATGATGGAGGCCCGCGCTGCGCAGATGCACGTCGACGCCCGTGAACCGCTGAACCGGATCCTCCCGCCCCGCCATCGTCAGGCTCACGGTTGAATCGCGCAGCGTGATCTCGCCGAGCCGCTCAAGTACCGGCGCCGCAGTCTTCCATGCCGGACCCGCATCGGTCTCGCCGCGACCCAGCGGGATGCCCTGCACCAGCCATCGGCCGTCCAGCCGCCGCTCGATGGCGAGCTCGGCCTGGCGGATCTCCACCCGGCTCGGCAAGGCCCGGCGCCCGTCGAGGAGGCGCCGGAAGGTGAAGCCGACACGCACCTCGCGAAACACGACCGGCGTCTGCTGATCGACGGCCCGGACCGTGACATGGCCCAGCGCGACCTCCGGGCCACGCCAGGTCCAGTGCAGGGCCATCTCGTCCAGACTCACGGCGACACCGAGGCTGGTCTCGATCCAGCGCACCAGTTCATCACGGTGGTGCGGAAGCTCGCGCTGGAGCCAGAGCGCGCCCCCGATGCTCGCGGTGGCGACCAACAGCACGAGGGCGCACAGCGCGGCTGCGCCCCGTCGCACCCACCGCCGGCCCACTCGCATCATGCCCGGCGGTGCTGGCGGCGCTTACAGCAAAACGACATCGAATTGCTCGTTCTGATAGACGCTCTGGCGCTGCAGCCGGATCGGCCGTCCAAGGTGGTGCTCCAGTTCGGCCAGGTGCACGGTCTTGTCTTCCAGCAGGCGGTCGATCACGGCGTCGGATGCCAGCACCAGCAGGTCCCGGGTGTCGAATTGCCGCGCCGCCCGCTGGACCTCGCGCAGGATTTCGAAACAGATCGTCTCGATGGATTTCACGTAGCCGCGTCCGTTGCAGACCGGACAGGGATCGCAGAGGATGTGACCAAGGCTTTCGCGAATCCGTTTGCGCGTCATCTCGACCAGCCCCAAGGGCGAGACGGCGGAAATCCGGGTCCGGGCCGGGTCGCGCTCCAGGCATTTCTCGAGGGCGCGCACCACCTGGGTGCGGTGGGCGGAATCCTCCATGTCGATGAAATCGATGATGATGATGCCGCCGAGGTTGCGCAGCCGCAGTTGCCGGGCGATGGCGTGGGTGGCATCCAGATTGGTGCGGAAGATGGTTTCCTCGAGGTTGCGATAACCCACGTAGCCGCCGGTATTGACGTCGATGGTCGTCATCGACTCGGTCTGGTCGATGACCAGATAGCCCCCGGATTTGAGCGGCACCTTGCGCTCCAGCGCGCGCTGGATCTCGTCCTCGACACCAAACAGGTCGAAGATCGGCCGTTCGCCGCGATAGAGCTGGATCTCGACGGCGTGTCCCGGGAAGAAGGTTTCGGCAAACCGCATGGCCTGCTCGTGCACCTCCGGTGAATCGATGCGGACCCGCTCGACCTGACTGCCGCCCAGGTCGCGCAGGGTGCGCAGCGCCAGCGGCAGGTCATCATGGATGCGCCCGCCCGCCTGGGCGTCGGCCATCCGCTGGCCGATGGCGCGCCAGATGCGGTGCAGCATCTGCATGTCCTGGGCCAGCGCTTCCGCGCTGGCCCCCTCGCCGGCGGTGCGCACGATGTAGCCGCCGGGCAAGCCTTCGGCGCGCAGTTCGCGGACCAGCTCGCGCAAGCGGCGCCGCTCGCCCTCGTCCTCGATGCGGACCGAGACCCCGATGTGATCC
>JAJXTQ010000050.1 GCA_021783685.1 Pseudomonadota bacterium
GTGACGATGGCCCAGTAGACGCTCACCGGGATGCTGGTGAAGCCGTTCTCCGGCCCCTCCACGACGTACATCAGGGTGCCGAAGATCACCATCAGGATGAGCACGGTGAACAGGAACACGCCGATCTTGCGCCGCGCCTGCACCAGCGCTTCGATCAGGAAATTGGCCTCGCGCAGGAAGTTGAGCAACCGCAGCACGCGGAAGATGCGCAGCGCGCGCAGCAGGCGGATGCTGAGCAGGTAGTGGGCGCCGGGCACGAGCAGGCTGAGATAGGTGGGCAACACCGCCGCGAGATCGACGAGGCCGTAGAAGCTGCGGGCGTAGCGCAATGGCCGGTCGCTCACCCACAGGCGCAGCAGGTATTCCAGCGTGAACAGGATGGTGAATGCCCACTCGGCGACGTATAGCGCAGCGCCGTAGTGCGCATGGATGGACTGCACGCTGTCGAGCATGACCGCGACGACGCTGACCAGAATGGCCACGATGAGGATTTCATCGAAGGCTTGGCCGGCCCGTGTGTCGGTGCCGAACACGATCCGGCGCAGCCGCGTCCGCAATTCATCCCTTCCGTTCGGCATTCCGGCGTCCCCTGATGATGACCTCGCCCGGATTGTGGCCTGAAACGGCGATCCTGTCAGACGCTCGCCTGGATGCGCGCAGGCCGAGTCCAGCCGGTGCACGGCGCGCGGGATCGGGTGACTACCCCCGGCTGAGGAGGAACAGCAGGATCAGATTGGCCAGCGCGCTGAGGATGAACAAACCGCGCCAGGTGGCGACGGGATCGCGGGCGAGGATGGGCGGCCGGCGCGCGGCGACGAAGTCGGGGTTGGGCTCGCCGAGGTCATGGAGAAATTCGGAGAGCTCCGCCTGGCGCAGCGCGGGATTGCGCTGCAGCGCCTTCTCCAGCGCCCAGTCCACCCACAGCGGCAGGTCCGGCGCCCACTGCCGCGCCGGGGTGTAGGCGAGACGGCGGATGGTGGTTTCGTCATAGCGCTCGCCGTAGGGCAGATGGCCCGTGAGCAGTTCATAGGTGATCACGGCGAGCGAAAAAAGATCCGAGCGCGGGCTGCAGGGCTCGCCCAGCAGGTACTCGGGCGCGGTGTAGAGCCGAGTGCCGAGCAGGTTCAGGCGCTGGATCGGGGTGGTGATTTCCTCGACCCCGGCGATCTTGGTCGAGCCGAAGTCGATGATCCGGGCCGTTCCTTCGGCATCGATGAGGATGTTTTCGGGCTTCAGGTCCTGATGGATCATCTCCAGCCGGTGGAAGGCCATGAGGCCGCGCGCGATCTGGCCGATGAGGTCGCGCACCCGGTGCAGGTCCGGCTGCGGATGGCCGTGCATCCATTGCCGCAGGGTATCGCCCGCGACGTATTCCGCGACCGTGTAGAGAAACTGACGCGGCCGGGTGGGCTCGACGACGCGCAGCACGTGCGGGCTGTGCAAACGCTTGCCGACCCATTCCTCGTGCGTGAACAGGTCCAGATAGACCGGATCGTCCTGATAGTTGGCCGATGGGGTCTTGAGCGCGACCTGGGCACCGCTGTCCTCGTCCACGGCGAGATAGACCTGGCTGCGCGCGCTGGCGTGCAGGGCGCGGACGATCCGGTAGCCGTCGATGCGCATCCCCGGATCGAGCTCGGGCGGAAACGGCTTTTCGGTGAGCTGGTCGAACCAGCCGGCCGCATCGATCTCCGGCAGCGCGTCGAAGCGCACGATCTGGCAGGTCACATTGTCGGGGCTGCCTGCGTGCAGGGCGCCGGTCGCGATCGCTTTCGCCGCCCGATCGAGATGGTCGGCATGCGCCAGGATCGCGGCAACCATCGCCTGCTCGTTGAGGTACTCGTGCACCCCGTCGGTGGTGAACAGGAACACGTCGCCGACCTCGACCGGCAAAGCGCGGTAGTCGATGTCCAGATGCAGGTCGATGCCGAGCGCGCGGGTGAGGAAATTCCGGTCCTCCGACACCCAGACGCGATGGTCCTGGGTGAGCTGGGTGAGTTCGCCCTGGCGCAGCCGGTAGATGCGCGTGTCGCCGACGTGGAACAGATGCGCCGTGGTGGATTTCACCACCAGCGCGCTCAGCGTCGTGGCGCAACTGCGCCGCGCACTGTCTGCGCCCTGGCCGCACAGCCAGCGGTTGGTGGCCCGCAGCACCTTTTCCACCGACGTCTTCACGGTCCAGGACTCGGCGGTGCAGTAATAGTCGTGGAGCAGGCTCTTGACGCTGGTTTCGCTGGCGACACGCCCGGCCGCGCTGCCGCTCACACCGTCGGCCAGCACGGCGGCGATGCCCTTGCTCTCCAGCAGCGGCGAGGCGGGAACCAGCACGCCGTAGCTGTCCTGGTTCTCGGCCTTGACGCCCCGGTCGGAGTATTGGCCGACCGAGACCCGCGCCGCTGGCGTCATCGGCGGCGCATCCCGCGCGCGGCCGTCATCCAGGTCTCGCCGCGGATCATTCAGCCGACCTTGATCATCTGCACCGTCCCGTCGGGCAGGACTTCAGCCGTTTCCCCGCGTGGCTCGGCCAGCAGCAGCGCGATCAGCGCCAGCACCACCAGCGCCGTGCCACCGATCACCATGAAGAAGATCTGCGGCGACACGAAGGACAGCACGGTCAGGAACACCAGCCCCCCGACGTTGCCGTAGGCCCCCGCCATGCCGGCGATCTGGCCGGTCATGCGGCGCTGGATCAGCGGCACCATGGCGAACACGGCGCCCGAGCCGCCCTTGGCGAACAGGCCGCAGAGCAGGGTGTTGGCCACCACCAGCGCCACCGGCCAGCCCTGATTCACCTGCCCCAGCAGCAGAAAACTGCCGGTGATGCCGCTGAAGAGCAACAGCAGGCTCAGGCGCCGGCCGATGCGATCGCTCAGGATGCCGCCCGCGGGCCGGGCGACCAGATTCATCACGGGGTAGGTGCCGGCCAGGAGGCCGGCGGTGACCGGCGAAAGATGGAACTGGTCGAGATAGAACAGTGGCAGCATGGACACCAGCGCCAGCTCCGAGCCGAAGGTGACGAGGTAGGCCAGATCCAGGATCGCCACCTGCCCGAAGCGGTAGCGAAACAGCTCCGGCACGGGCTTGGCCAGCACTTCCCGGTTCACCTGCACGATCTTCCAGCCCTGATAGGCGCAGATGGCCGCGATGGCGGCATAGAGCGTGAAGCTCATGGCCGGCGAGAACCACTTCAGCCCGGACGGCGACAGCTTCCAGACGAGCAGCGCCAGCGCCCCATAAATGGGCAGACTCATGAGCAGGTAGAGCGCCAGATCGCCGCGGCTGGTGACCTCCATCGCGCCCATCTTCTTGGGCTTGAAGTAGGTCGAGCCCTTGGGCGTGTCCTCCACTGAGCGGTAGTAGACGACGCCGTAGATGATGGCCACGACGCCCGTGGCGGCGATGGCGAAGCGCCAGCCGTGCTCGCCGCCGAAGGCGAGCGCCAGGGACGGCAGCAGCATGGCCGAGGCAGCCGAGCCGAAGTTGCCCCAGCCGCCGTAGATGCCTTGCGCGATGCCCGTCTGGCGGGCCGGGAACCACTCCCCGATCATGCGGATGCCGACGACGAACCCGGCGCCCACGAAGCCCAGCAGAAACCGCGTCAGCGCGAGCTGCGCGAAGCTCTGGGCGAGCGCGAAGGCGAAGCACATGAGGCCCGCGCTGATGAGGATGAGCGTGAACATCCGCCGCGGACCGTAACGGTCGACCAGCATGCCGACCACGATGCGCGCCGGAATGGTGAGCGCCACGTTGAGGATCAGCAGGATGCCGACTTCCTGTTCGTTCAGGCCGAAGTTCTGCCGCAGGGCGGCCATGAGCGGGGCGTGATTGAACCAGACGGCGAAGGAGATGAAAAAGGCGATCCAGCTCAGGTGCAGGATGCGCATGTTGTCCTTGAAGGACAGGAGATTGAGTCTTTCGGCCATGGGGAGGGATTCCGGCAGGATGAGCGTGCCGGAAATTCGCAAGATCTGCGCCAAGATCGCGCACGCCGGCCGATTGGCCCGAGAATGCGGCCCCGGCCTAGCAAACCCCTTGACGCCGGTGGTCGATGGCGCGCTGTTATGGCGCGACGCAGCCACATCAGGCGCACCAAATGCGCGCTACAAGCGACCGTGGTGCAGATGACGCACCAATTTCATGCGGCGCGCAGTCACCCCGGCCTGAGCAGCGCGAGCGGCGCGCCGGCAAGGCCGGCGCCGAGATCGGCGCCCACCTCGGCCCACTGCGTTCCCGTCAGCACGTCCGTCCAGGGGCCGGATGGCAGGCCGGGGTCGGCTTGCAGGCGCGTATCCGCCCAGCGCGCGCCGGTCAATCGGTCGAGGTCGCCCTGGCACAGGGTGTAGAGCAGGCGCGGCGCCAGCACGACGAGCGCGCGGCCCTCGAACTGCCGGGCGAACACGCAGAGGTGCTCGGACGCCGGCCCACTGACCGTCAGCGGCAGGTAGCTGCCCTGCTGGAACAGCGCGGGATCGGCCTGGCGCCAGGCGAGCGCCGCATGCACGAGATGCAACTTGAGCGCGCCGTCCGTGCGGTTCTCCCACGCGGCCTGCCAGCGCGCCGCCGGATCCGGCGCCTCGCGCAAGCGCGCGAGCAGGTCTGAGCGTTTGGCATAGTCCACCGGACGGCGGTTGTCCGGATCGACGAGGCTCAGGGTTTCCAGTTCCGTGCCCTGATAGAGGTCTGGGAAACCGGGCGCCGTGGCCTGCAACAGGCTTTGCGCGAGCCCGTTCCAGCGCCCGAAGGGGACGAGCGGCGCCACGAAGCGGGCCAGATCGTCCGGGAACGGATTGGTCGGCCCCGGCTCCAGAACGCCGCGGACGAAACGCTCCAGCGCAGTCTCGTAGCCGGCATCCGGGCTGAACCAGGAACTCTGCTCCTTGCCTTCGCGCGTGGCCTTTTGCAGGTAGGCCACGATGCGATCCGCATAATCAGGCGCGATCGCCGCCGCATCGGCGGGCCAGCTGCCGATCAGCGTCTGGTAGAGCAGGTACTCGTGATGCGCTGCGGGCAACCGCTCGCCGTCCGCTTCGGTGAGGTGGCGCCGGTTCATGCGCGCCCAGCGCTGCACGGCCTCGCCGAAGGCCTGCGGACACTCCGACAGCACATTGAGGCGGGCGCGCACGTCCTCGCTGCGCTTGGTGTCGTGGGTGGTGCCGGCCAGCATCTGATGCGCAAACTGCTGCAGCCGGCGCTGATTGTGATGATGCAGCGCGGCCACGCTGACCTCGGCGCGCGCCGGATTGCTGCCGACCTCGTTCAGGGACGCCAGCGCAAAGCTGCGATAGAAGGTCGTGTCCTCGACCGATTTCGCCATCACCGGCCCGGTGTACTGGGCAAAGCGCATGGCGAAATCCTGCAACGCCAGCCGGCGCAGGGCGGGCGTGTCCGCTGCCGTGTCCAGGGCGAGCACGCGGTGAATGAAATCGAAGATCGTCGTTTCCCCGCGCGCGTGACGCTTTTTCGCCTGCGCGACGGCCCAGTCCAGGTCGCGCCGATCCTCATCCTGCGCGCCCCGGCCATCGACGTAGGTGCGGTAGACGGGAAAGGCCGCGACCACCTCCGCCAGCGCGCTGCGCAAGGCATTGACGGTGAAGTCGCGCGTCACGGGATCGGCCTCGGCCAGCCGCCCCAGCCGGTTGGCGAGCACGTTGAGCTCGCTGGCCAGCGTGGTGCGCATGATCGTGCGCTTGGCGGTGTGGATGGTCTCGCCCAAGGGCTCGGTGCGGCCGGTGAAATCGGCGAAACATTGGCGCAGCGCGGCAAGGCCATTGCCGTCGATCTGCACGCCGTTCATGAGCCGGATGAATTCATAGCCGGTGGTGCCGTGCACGCGCCAGTCGGCGCGCAGCGATTCATGATCGGCGAGGATCTTTTCCACCGCGACGTAGACGGGCGGCTCGGTGCCGACCGGCTGGCCGAGCGCGACGGCCGTGGCCTCGGCCAGGCGCGCAAAATACGCCGCCGGGTCGTAAAGACCGTCCGGATGATCGATGCGCAGGCCGTGCACCCGGCCCAGGCGCACCTGCTCCAGGATCAGGCGATGGGTGGCCTCGAACACCTCCGGCCGTTCCATGCGCAGGCCGGCCAGTTCGTTGATGTCGAAAAAGCGGCGGTAGTTGATCTCATCGGCGGCCACGCGCCAGAAGGCGAGCCGCCAGGGCTGTCGTTCCAGCAGGCCGTGGAGGCCGTCATCCGCCGTCCAGTCGCGACAGCGGGCATTGATCGTCGCGACCTGATGGGCGATGTGCGTCGCCAGTGCCGGACTGCGCGCGACCAGCGCGGCCAGCGCCCGTTTGTGCAGTTCCTTGTCCCGCTCGCGCTCGCGCAGCGCCTCGCTTTCGCCGCGGGTGCGTTCGGGCAGATGGCCGAAGGCGGCGATGAGCCGCTCGAACTCCAGCAGATCGGGATTCTGGCTGCCGAGACGCTGGCGCAGCGCGTCGAGATCGGCATGGAGGATGCGGGGATAGGTCGAGGGGTCGAGCGGAAAGCGGTGCTGGAAATAGCACAGCGAAAAGGCGCCGGCGCCGGCGTCGAAGCGCAGCGTGAGCTCGCCCCGCGCCAGAGTCTCGCCATAGGGTCCGCCGAGCGTGGGCAGCAGCACCTTGCCGTGCAGCTCGCGCTTGAGCGGATGCCAATCGATGTCGAAGAAATCCGCCCACGGCGAGGCCGGCCCGTTTTCGAGCACCGACAGCCACCACGGGTTGTCGTCCCCCATCACGCCCATGTGGTTGGGCACGATGTCCCAGACCTGCCCGAGGCCATGGTCCTGCAGCGCGCGCACCAGCGCCTCGAAACCCGCCATGCCGCCCAGCTCCGGGTTTAGGACCGCATGGTTCACCACGTCATAGCCGTGGGTGCTGCCGGGTCGGGCCTGCAGCACCGGCGAGAGATAGACGTGCGAGACGCCCAGCGCGGCGAGATAAGGCACCTGCGCGGCGGCGTCGGCAAAGGTGAAGCCGCCGCGCAGTTGCAGCCGGTAGGTCGCGGTCGGTCGGTACAGTGACATGCTCAGCCCTCCCCGTTGCGGCAGGTCCAGCGCACGCTCCAGCCGGGCAGCGTCCCGTCCGCGCGGTCGGCGCCCGGGCTGAGGTAGACCGTATCGCCCGCGCGCGGGGTGCCGCCGACGGCCTCATCGCCGAGATTGGCGATGAGCGACAGCCGCCGCCCGTCGGGCCACTCCCAGTCGACGGCAAGCACCGAGCCCGTGATGTCCGCCGCGGCCCTCGGCTGTCCGGCCCGCAGCAGCGGCACGATGTGCGCGGCGCGCCGCTGCAGGAGCTCGCGATGCAGCGCCAGCCAGCGGGCGGGCTCAGGCTGCGCCAGTTCGGCCCAGTCCAGGCAACTGGCCGCGAAGGTGGCGGGATCGACGGGATCGGGAATGCGCGCCCGCGCCTCGGGATCGGCAAAGGCGGCAAAGGCGGCGAATTCCTTGCGCCGGCCTTCGCGCACCGCATCCCCGAGTTCGCCGGCAAAGTCACAAAAGAACAGGAACGGCCGCCGGCTCGCCCACTCCTGCCCCATGAACAGCAGGGGCGGACTCGGGGCCAGCAGCAGGATCTCGGTGAGCGCACGCAGCCGCTGCGCCGGCGCCAGTAAGGACAGCCGCTCACCGAACGCCCGATTGCCGATCTGGTCGTGGTTCTGCAGAAAATTGACGAAGGCGCCGGGCGGCAGATGGGCGCTCGGTTCACCCCGGGACGCGCCGCGCTTGAACAGCGAAGGATCGCCCTGATAGGCAAAGCCCTCGCTCAGGCAGCGCGCCAGCAGGCGCAGGGGTTCCTCGGAAAAGTCGGTGTAGTAGCCTTCGCTTTCGCCCGTCGCCAGCACGTGGGCGGCGTGGTGGAAATCGTCGTTCCATTGCGCGTCGTAGGCCGGCGCGTGGCCCTGCGCGTCGCGCGCCAGAAAGCGCGCCTGATTCGCCTCGTTTTCCAGCACCAGATGGATGTGGCGTTCGGGGCCAAGACGGCCGCGCACGGCGGCGGCGAGTGCCTCGAGGACATGAGGCTCGGAATCGTCGTGGATCGCGTGCACGGCATCGAAGCGCAAGCCGTCGAAGCGGTATTCCTCCAGCCAATACAGGGCGTTGTGGACGAAGAAGGCGCGCACGGTGGCACTGTCGTCGTCATCGAAGTTGATGGCATCACCCCAGGGCGTGTGGTGACGCGGCGTGAAGAAGGTCGGCGCGTAGGCATGCAGGTAGTTGCCGTCCGGCCCGAAGTGGTTGTAGACCACGTCCAGGAACACCATCAGCCCGCGCCCGTGGGCGGCGTCGATCAGCCGTTTCAGATCCTCGGGCCGGCCGTAGGCGCTGTCGGGGGCGTAGGGCAGGACGCCGTCATAGCCCCAGTTGCGTTGGCCGGGAAAATCCGCGAGCGGCATCAGTTCGATGGCCGTCACGCCCAGATCGACCAGATGATCCAGCCGTCGGATGACGCCCTCGTAGCTGCCCTCCGGGCTGAAACTGCCGACGTGCAGTTCGTAGATGACGGCTTCTTCCCACGGCCGGCCGCGCCAGTCCTCGTGCTGCCAGCGGTACGCGGCGGGATCGATCAGTTCGCTGGCGCCGTGGATGTCGCCGGGCTGAAAGCGCGAGGCGGGATCAGGCACGCACAGGCCGTCGTCGAGCCGGAATCGGTAGGTCTGCCCGGTTGCGGCGCCGTCCGTGGTGACTTCGAACCAGCCGGCCTCGCCGGACTGCATCGCCAGCAGATGTTCGGTCCGGCCACCCAAAAGCTGCAGGCGCGGCGCGCGCTGCGCGGGGGCCCAGAGGCGAAAGCGGATGCGCCCGTCGGGCAGGCGCCGGGGGCCAAAGGGCATCTGGTGCTCAAGGCAGGAAGGATCGGTCGTCCTCGACTTGCTCATGGTTCGCGTACTCCTGCAGCAGGATCAGACAGCGCGGTCCCACGGTGAGCCGACTGCCGCCGCGCAGGGGCCGCACCTGACCGAGACCGTCCTCGGCCGCCGTATCGAGCACCACTTGCCAGCGGGTGCGGCCGTCCAGTTTGAGCAGGGTGAACGCCATTGGTTCATGCGCGGCGTTGAGCAGCATTAAAAAATTGCCGTCTTTCATCGGCTTGCCGTGCGGATCCAGCTCGCCCAGCACCTCCCCGCCGAGAAACACCGCGAGCGAACGGCGGTGCGCCTCGTTCCACTCGGCCGAGGTCATTTCGCGCCCGTTGGGGTTGAGCCACATGATGTCCTTCACATCGGCACCGGCGATGTTGCGACCCTGGAAGAAATGCTTGCGGCGAAACACCGGGTGTCGTTGCCGCAGGGTGATCAGGCGGCGCACGTAATGGAACAGCCGCAGCCGATCCTCGTCCACGCTCCAGTCCAGCCAGCTCGTCCCGTTGTCCTGGCAATAGGCGTTGTTGTTGCCGCCCTGGGTGCGGCCCATCTCGTCGCCGGCCAGCAGCATGGGAACGCCCTGGGACAGCACCAGACTGGCCATCAGGTTGCGTTTCTGGCGGCGCCGCAGGGCCTTGATGTCGGGATCGTCGGTCGGGCCTTCGACACCGCAATTC
>JAJXTQ010000051.1 GCA_021783685.1 Pseudomonadota bacterium
GGAATCAGTCTGATCGGTGGCCTTGCGCCGACTCTCGCGGGTCGGCGCAAGGTTCGCACGCTCTATCTCCGCAGGCATGCCCGCCGACCGGCGGGCGATCCGGGCGGCCGTGTACGACGGCCGCATTCTCGATTGCGGTTGCTCAGTTGGGCTTCACGCCTTCCGGCTGCCCTTGGGTCTGTGCGCTGAGCGCCGCTGCCGGGGCGGGGATCGAAATCATGCGCGGAACGCCGTCCTGCTGGGCGACCATCTCACGCACCCGTCCCCAACTGATGCGGACGGGACGATCGGCGACCGCGGCCAGCACGGCCTGCATCGCCAGCTCATAGAGACGATCCGGGCTGGCGTTGTTCTCTTCGAGGGGCTCATGAACCTCGAGAAAGAGTGCATCGCCCTGCCAGCCCACCTTGATGGGATCGTTGAGAATCTCGACCGGCGTGCCGACGTCGACCCACCCGAACAGTTGGGAGACATCCTCCGGATACATGCGCACGCAGCCGTGGGTGACCCGCATGCCGATGCCCCAGGGGTTGTTGGTGCCATGGATCAGATAACCGCTGAACCCCAGGCGCATCGCGTGCTGCCCCAGCGGATTGTCCGGCCCGGCCGGGACGATGTCGGGCAGGATGTCGCCGCGTTCGGCGTGCTCCTTCTTGATCGAGGCGGGGGGGTACCAGGCCGGATCCTTGTCCTTGCGCACCACGCGGGTCATGCCGATGGGCGTGTTCCAGTCCATGCGGCCGATGCTGACGGGGTAGGTGATGACCTGCTGCCCGAGTCCTTTGCCCGCAGGCGGGAAGTAGTACAGACGCATTTCCGGTGCGTTCAGGATGATGCCCTGACGCGCGCCTCGCGGCAGGATGAACTGCGTCGGCAACAGCACCGGCGTGCCTTTGCCGGGCAGCCACTTGTCGACCTGGGGATTGGCCTGGATGATTTCGTCGTGCCCGAGACTGAACCGGCGGGCGATGTCCAGCAGGGTATCTTCCTGTTGCGCAGGGTACTGGAGCAGTTGCCCGACCACCGCGTCGCGCGGCGCCGGCAGGGGGTAGCTGCGATATTCAGCCAGCGCCGTCGATGCAAATCCGGCACCCAGGGCGCCCAGCACCAACGGCCGGAACCGTCGGGCCAGCCGGCCCGGAAACTGTACTGGGGAGGAGGATGTCATGCGCAAATTCCGTGTTGATGAATCGGTTGTTCGGATGGGCTGGTAGTCGCCAAGCCATTCACGTCGCCCGCCGCAGCGGTGAGCAGGGCGCGCTTCCGCGCCGACGCCGAGCCCCGTCGAAAAACTGGCGATAGTATCGCATGTCAGCCGCGGGTTGCTTGAGGCGCTTCCGGCCGTTGGGCTATCCTGCCGCGTCTACCGCCATCCCCACTCGGAGCCGCCATGCGGGATCATGATCCGCGAGACCTCGAACCACGCGTCCAGCGCACATGGCTCAGCACGGGCGCGCTGGCGGTGCGCGAGGAACCGGACCGTCCCGCGTTCTACTGTCTGGCCATGTTCCCCTATCCCTCCGGGCGGCTGCACATGGGGCATGTCCGGAATTACACGATCGGCGATGTGATTGCGCGCCATCAGCGCATGTGCGGAAAAAACGTACTGCAGCCGATGGGTTGGGATGCCTTTGGACTGCCGGCCGAGAATGCCGCGCTCAAGCACGGCGTGCCTCCGGCGCGCTGGACACGCGAGAACATCGCCCAGATGAAGGCCCAGCTTCAGCAGCTCGGCCTTGCCTACGACTGGGACCGTGAGATCGCCACCTGCGACCCGTCCTATTACCGCTGGGAGCAGTGGCTGTTCACGCGGCTCTTCCGGAAAGGACTGATATATAAGAAAGCGGGCGTGGTGAACTGGGACCCGGTGGATCAGACCGTGCTGGCCAACGAGCAGGTCATCGACGGCCGTGGCTGGCGCTCGGGCGCGCTGGTCGAGAAGCGCGAGATCCCGATGTACTACTTCGCGATCACGCAGTATGCCGACGAGCTGCTCGACGGGCTCGACAAGCTGGATGGCTGGCCGGAACAGGTGCGCGCCATGCAGCGCAACTGGATCGGCAAGAGCTTCGGTGCCGACATCGTGTTCGACTACGACGAGGCGTCCATCGGCGAAGCCGGCCAGTTGCGTGTGTACTCCACGCGTCCCGACACCCTGATGGGCGCCACCTACGTGGCGGTCGCCGCCGAGCACCCGCTCGCGACCCGCGCCGCGGAGCAGGATCCCGCGCTCGCCGCCTTTGTCGCCGCGTGCAAGGCCGGTTCCGTGGCCGAGGCCGACATGGCCACGATGGAAAAGCAGGGCATGCCCACCGGTCAGTTCGTGGTGCATCCCCTCACCGGCGCCAAGCTGCCCGTGTTCATCGCCAACTATGTGCTGTGGGGCTACGGCGAAGGCGCCGTGATGGCGGTGCCGGCGCACGACGAGCGCGACTTCGAGTTCGCCAACCGGTATGCGCTGCCCATCGTGCAGGTCTACCGGCCCGCACGGGGCGAGGACCGCTTCAGCACGACGCAGTGGCAGGAATGGTACGCCGCGAAGGACGGCTCGCTCGTCACCGTGAACTCGGGCACGTACGACGGGCTGGATTTTGCGGCCGCTTTCGACGCCATCGTCGCCGACCTGGAAAGCACGCAGCATGGCGCGCGCAAGACCCGGTTCCGCCTGCGCGACTGGGGCATCTCGCGCCAGCGCTACTGGGGCTGCCCCATCCCCATCATCCACTGCCCGTCCTGCGGCGACGTACCGGTCCCCGAGCAGGACCTGCCGGTGGTGCTGCCGGAGGACGTGGTGCCGGACGGCGCCGGCTCGCCGCTGGCGCGGATGCCGTCGTTCTACCAGTGCAAGTGCCCGAGCTGCGGCGCCGACGCGAGGCGCGAGACCGACACCATGGACACCTTCGTGGAGTCGTCGTGGTACTACGCCCGCTACGCCTCGCCCCGGTCGGAGCGCGCCATGGTCGAGCCGGATGCTGCCCGCTACTGGCTGCCGGTCGATCAATACGTGGGCGGGATCGAGCACGCCATCCTGCACCTGCTGTACGCCCGTTTCTTCCACAAGCTGATGCGCGACGAAGGACTGGTTTGCGGTGATGAACCGTTCACCCGCCTGCTCACGCAGGGCATGGTGGTGGCCGAGACCTTTTATCGCCAGCAGGCGGACGGCAAGAAGGACTGGATCAACCCGGCCGACGTCGACATCCGGCGCGACGACAAGGGACGCATGATCGCCGCCACGCTCAAGGCCGACGGCCAGCCGGTCGAGATCGGCGGCATGGAGAAGATGTCCAAGTCCAAGAACAACGGCGTCGATCCGCAGGGGCTGATCGATCGCTATGGCGCGGATACCATCCGGTTGTTCATCCTGTTCGCGGCGCCGCCCGATCAGAGTCTGGAGTGGTCGGACGCCGGGGTGGAAGGCGCGTCGCGTTTTCTCAAGCGCCTGTGGCGTCTGGGGATGGCGGAGGCGGAGCAACCGGCGCCAGATGCGGTCGATCCGACCACGTTGAGCGACGCACAGCGGGACCTGCGCCGCCAGGCGCACCGGATGATTGCGAAGGTGAGCGACGACATCGGCCGGCGGCAGACCTTCAACACCGCCATCGCCGCAGTCATGGAACTGAGCAATGTCCTCGGTCGTTGGACCGACGACAGTCCGGCGGGCCGCGCCGTGGCGCGCGAGGCCGTGCTGCTGTCGATCTGCGCGCTCGCGCCCATGGTGCCCCACATCACGCAGGGCCTGTGGGAAGCGCTGGGACAGCCGGGACTGGTGATGGACGCGCCCTGGCCCGCGGCCGATCCGGCAGCGCTGGCGTGCGAGGAGCTGGACATCGTGGTGCAGGTCAACGGCAAGCGTCGCGGCCAGATCCGGGTGCCGGTCGACGCCGATCAGGACGTTGTCCGGCAGGCGGCCCTGGCGGAGCCGAACGTGCAGCGTTTTCTCGAGGGTGCGAGCGTGCGCAAGTTGATCGTGGTGCCGGGGAAGCTGGTCAATGTGGTGGTCTGAGCACGCCGTAGCGCGTCTGGGTTGGCGCGGCATCGTCGCGGGGGCGTTGCTGGCCTCGCTCGCGGCGTGCGGCTGGCGTTTGCAGGGCGCCTACGATTTGCCGCCCCGCTTCAGCCCGGTCTATGTTCAGGACAGTGGGAGCGGATCGCGGCTCGGGTATGAATTGCGCGATCAACTCCGCCTTGCGGGCATTCCGCAGGCCGATACGCCCGCGCAAGCCGCGACGGTGATCGCGATCCACCGGGATCGCTTCCAGCGGCAGATTCTGGCCGTGGATCGCGCCGGAAAGGGGCGCGACTATGGGGCGATCCTGAGCGCCGAGTATGAAGTGCTGCATGGCGGCAAGCCGCTGCAACCCAGGCGCACCGTGCAGCGTCGCCGTGACTATCTGGTCAGCCAGGCCGAGGGCGACCCCCTGACGGACGAGCAGCGCGCGCTCGAGATCACCGACGCCCTGCGGCGGGACGTGGCCCGCGAAATCCTGCGCCAGCTGACCCTACAGGCGAACGATACTTGAAACTGGCTCCCGAACGCCTGCCGGCCGCGTTGGCGACCGCTCTGGCGCCGCTGTACGTGGTCGGCGGCGACGAGCCGCTTCTGGTCGAGGAGGCGGCCGATGCGGTGCGCGCGGCGGCGCGGCGGCACGGTTACACCGAACGTGAGGTGCGCTTCGTCGAGGCGGGCTTCGACTGGCCGGCATTCGGCGGTGAGTTGGCCTCGGGCATGCTGTTCGGTGATCGCCGGCTCGTGGAGCTGCGCCTGCCGACCGGCAAGCCGGGCGAGGCGGGCGGCCGGTTCCTGCAGTCCTATGCCGCGTCCCCGTCCGCCGATGTGCTGCTGTTGATTCTGTGCGGCGCCCTCGACGGGGCGGCCCGCAGCAGCCGCTGGTACCAAGCCGTCGAACGTGCCGGTGTCGCCGTGCAGGCCTGGCCGGTGGGTCCGGGAGAACTGGCGGACTGGCTCCGTGCGCGCTCGGCACGGATGGGCTTGCAAATCGAGTCCGGCGCGCTCGCACTCCTGGTGGATCGTACCGAAGGGCATCTCCTGGCAGCCCACCAGGCGCTGGTTCAACTCGCCTTGCTCGCCGGGGAGCATCGGATCGATGAGGCGCTGGTGCTCGCCGTGGTGAGCCATCAGGCCCGCTTCGACGTCCAGTCCCTGGCCGAGGCGGCCGTTGCGGGTGATCCGTTGCGGACCCGGCGCATCCTGTTTGGGTTGCGAGCCGAAGGGCTGGAGGCACCGCTGGTGCTGTGGGCACTGCAGCGTGAATTGCGGCTGTTGGCGAGTCTCGAACGTGGGGCGTCGCTCCCGGCCGGTCTCCCGCCGCGTCGCCGCCGCGCGCTGGATGCCGCGCGTCGGCGCGCGCCGGCCGCGCACTGGCGGCGGCTCCTGATCGCCGGCGTGCGCATCGACGCACTGGTCAAGGGGCTCGTTCCCGGCGCGCTCTGGACAGAATTGATAGACTGGACGACAGCCATTGCGCGCCCCTGTGTCGCAGGGCCGCAAGACCATCAGCGGAAACGAATCGAACATGAGCGCCCATCCCAAGCCGGCTGAGCTTGCCGCATACATGCAGACCGTGGGTCGCTCGGCGCGTCAGGCGGGCCGCGTCATGGCGCGCGCCACGACGCAAGCCAAGAACGCGGCGCTCGGGGCGCTTGCCGAACGGATCGAGCGCGATGCCACCGCCTTGCTCGAGGCCAATCGTGAGGATCTTGGCCATGCCCGCGCGGCGGGCCTCGAGCCGGCGCTGGTCGACCGGCTGACGCTGGACGATCGCGGCATCGCCGCGATGGCGGAGGGTGTCCGGCAAATCGCCACGCTGCCCGATCCGATCGGCGAGATCACCGATCTCAGGATGCGTCCCTCCGGCATCCAGGTCGGGCGCATGCGCGTTCCCCTGGGCGTGGTCGGCATCATTTACGAGGCACGGCCCAATGTCACCGCCGACGCCGCGGCCTTGTGCCTGAAGTCGGGCAATGCCGTCATCCTGCGGGGCGGGTCCGAGGCCTGGCGCTCGAACCAGGCCATCGCCCGCTGCCTGGGCGCGGCCCTTGCCGCCGCCGGATTGCCCGAGGCGGCAGCTCAGGTCGTCGCGACCACCGATCGCGCCGCGGTGGGGCACCTGATCACCATGCCCGAGTGGGTGGACGTCATCGTGCCGCGTGGCGGGCGCGGTTTGATCGAGCGCATTGCCGGCGAGGCCCGGGTGCCCGTGATCAAGCATCTGGACGGGGTCTGCCATGTCTATGTCGATGGCGCCGCCGATTCCGACAAGGCGATGCGCATCGCGCTCAACGCCAAGACCCAGCGCTACGGGACCTGCAACACCATGGAGACGCTCCTGGTCGACGCCGAGATCGCCGACCGGCTGTTGCCCGAACTGGGCCGACGTTTCGAGGCGGCAGGGGTGACGCTGCGGGGCTGTCCGCGCACCTGTGCCCTGCTGCCGGGCAGCACGGCGGCCACCGAGGCGGACTGGTCCACGGAGTATCTGGCGCCCATTCTGGCGGTCCGGGTCGTCGATGGCCTGGATGCAGCCATCGACCACATCAACACCTACGGTTCGGGTCACACCGACGCCATCGTGACGCAGGACTACAGCCGCGCCCAACGCTTCCTGCGCGAGGTCGACGCCAGTTCGGTGATGGTGAATGCTTCCACGCGCTTTGCCGACGGCCATGAATACGGTTTGGGGGCGGAGATCGGTATCAGCACCGACAAATTTCACGCGCGCGGTCCCGTGGGCCTGGAAGGACTGACGTCCCTGAAATGGGTGGTGCTGGGCGATGGCCATGTCCGGATCTGATGCGGCATGACGGCACCGATCGGACTGCTGGGCGGGACCTTCGATCCGGTCCATCTCGGGCATCTGCGCATCGCGCTGGAGGTCATGGAAGCACTCTCCTTTCAGGAGGTGCGCTTCATTCCGGCGGCGAGTCCGCCGCATCGACCCGATCCGGTGCTCAGCACGCCCGAACGGGTCCGCCTGCTCGAGGCGGCTTTGGCGGATCAGCCCGGATTCGTGCTCGATCCGCGCGAACTGGCGCGCCCCGGGCCCTCGTACATGGTCGATACCCTGCTCGACCTGCGCCGCGAACTGGGCAAGGAACAGCCTCTGTGCCTGATTCTCGGCATGGACGCCTTCTCGCTGCTGCCGTCCTGGCATCGGTGGGAAGAGCTGTCGGAACTGACCCATGTGGTGGTGGCCAGTCGCCCCGGCGGTGCGCAGCGGCCCGAAGGCGCCTGGTGGCGCGGCAGCGTGTACATGGATCCCGCGCAACTGAGCGCGTCGCCGGCCGGCGGCGCCTATTTTCACCGCGTCACGGCCATGGAGATTTCCTCCACGCGGCTGCGGCAATTCATCCAGCAGGGTCAGAGCCCGCGCTACCTCGTTCCCGACGCAGTGTGGCGCATGATCGAAGAGGAACATTGGTATCAGCCTCATGAACAGTGAACAATTGCAAGGCTTGGTGATCGAAGCGCTCGAAGAGATCAAGGCGGTGGATGTCGTGGCACTCGACGTGCGCCGTCTGACCAGCATCGCCGACGGCATCGTCATCGCCAGCGGCACCTCCCAGCGGCATGTGCAGTCCCTGGCGGACAACGTGCTGCGCCGCGCCCGCGAGGCCGATGTCCGTCCTCTGGGCGTGGAGGGCGAGCAGGTCGGCGACTGGGTTCTGGTCGATCTGGGCGATGTCATCGTGCACGTGATGCGGCCGGAAGTGCGTGATTTCTACAATCTGGAGAAACTCTGGGGCGTTCCGGCCACCCCCGCGATCGAAGCCTGAGAACCCTGTGCGACTGCATCTCATCGCCGTCGGACCGCGTCAGCCGGCCTGGGTGAACGCGGCATTTCTCGACTACAGCCGGCGATTGCCGGCGGAGTGTCGGCTCGAGGTGACCGAGCTGCCGCTCGGACCGCGCGGCAAGGAGCAGGATCCGACGCGGGCCCTGAACGCCGAATCGCTGCGCATGCAACGGGCGATCCGGCCGGATGCGTGGGTCGTCGCCCTGGACGAGCGCGGCCGGTCATGGACGAGCCGCATGCTCGCGGCGCGGCTCGAGGCATGGATGGCTGCCGGCCGCGACGTCGCCTTGTTGATGGGCGGCCCGGACGGACTCGCGCCGGCCTGCCAGGCACGGGCACAGGAACAATGGTCGCTGTCGCCGCTGACCTTGCCGCACGGCCTGGCGCGCGTGGTGGTGGCCGAAGCCCTGTATCGCGCGCACAGCCTGTTGCGGGGCCATCCGTACCACCGCGACTGACAGACCATCTCGCGCCTCGCTCAGGGATGAAGGGCACTCATGGACCAGCCTGCGCTCTATCTCGCTTCGGCATCACCGCGGCGCAGGGACCTTTTGACACTGCTCGGAGTCTCTTACCGGAGTGTCGCGATCGCCTGCGACGAAACGGCGCGGCCGACGGAGCGCCCGCTGGCCTATGTGCGCCGGCTGGCGCTCACCAAGGCGCAGGCGGGCGCTGCGGCGGTGACCGTTGCCGATGTGCCGGTGCTGGGCGCCGATACGGCCGTCGTGCTGGGCCGGCGGACGCTGGGCAAGCCACGTGGTCGGGAAGACGGTCTGGCCATGCTGGCCGCCTTGTCGGGGCGCGAACACCGGGTGTTGACGGCCGTGGCCGTCGTGCAGGGGGATCGGGCCGAGATCGTCGTCAGCGACAGCCGGGTGAGGTTTGCCGAGACGACCGCGGCGGAACGCGCTGCCTATTGGCGCACCGGCGAGCCGGTCGACAAGGCCGGCGCCTATGCCGTGCAGGGTCTGGGCGCGGTGTTCATCACCGGCATCCGCGGGAGCCACTCGGGCATCATGGGGCTGCCACTGCGAGAGACCACCGCCTTGCTGAGGACATTTTCGGTGCCCGTTTTTCCCTGGACGACTGCGGCCGATGTCCGCGGCAGGATGCCAACGCTTCCATGATCATGAGCGAAGAAATTCTCATCAATGTCACGCCGGAGGAAACCCGCGTCGCCCTGCTCGAGAACGGGGTGCTTCAGGAAATCCTGATCGAGCGGGCCACGCATCTGGGCATCGTCGGCAGCCTCTACAAGGGGCGTGTCCTGCGCGTGCTGCCGGGCATGCAGGCGGCCTTCGTCGACATCGGCCTGGAGCGCAGCGCCTTTCTCCATGTGGCCGACATGCGCGAGGCCCGTCTCGCCAATGCGGAGGTGGCCGACAGCGAGGTCGATGGCGAAGTTCCGCCCGCCGCGGGTCGCCTGGAGAAGATCGAGGTCCTGCTGCGGGAAGGCAGCGAAATCCTGGTCCAGGTGATCAAGGATGCCCTGGGCAGCAAGGGCGCGCGCCTGTCGACGCAGATCAGCATCCCCTCGCGCTTTCTGGTGTTCCTGCCGGGCCTGGATCACATCGGGGTCTCGGTCCGCATCGAGGACGAGGGCGAGCGGCGCCGCTTGCGCGAGCTGGTCCGCGAACTGCGCGCCGAAGGCTTGCCCGGCGGCTACATCGTGCGCACCGCCGGCGAGGGCGCCAG
>JAJXTQ010000052.1 GCA_021783685.1 Pseudomonadota bacterium
CCCTGCTTGACGACGAACTGCACGCGCTGGCCTTCGCTCAGCGACTTGAAGCCGTTGCCCTTGATCTCGGAGAAGTGCGCAAACAGATCCTTGCTGCCGTCTTCCGGCGTAATGAATCCGAAGCCCTTCGCATCGTTGAACCACTTGACGGTACCAATAGCCATTTTCTCGTTCCTTGAAAGATTGATGAGAAAAATCCGTCGCGAGAACGCCTCGCGGCGAGCTAACGATCAAGAAACGTGAACCTGGGGAGAACTGAGGAAGGCAGCCCGGCAAGGGGCGCAAACGGATCAGGACAAACCGAAGGAAGATCGAACCTTAATGAAAGCACCGCCACAATACACGCCGCGATGCCGCAAGTCCAGGAATATATTTTGGGTATCCGGATTTGGCTGTGTTTTCAGCGGTCATAGCCGGCCGGATTCCAGCAGTCGGATCAGCGAGTTCAGGCTTTCGGTGTAGGCGTTGGTGATCGGGTGGTCGAAATAGGACAGGATGTACGGCTCCCAATTCGACCAGGCCCGCGTCAGATCGGCGAACGCCGGCGCGATTTCGGGCGGAATGGACCGGCTCCAGGCGTCATGGTTCCGCCGGGCCATGTCCGGGGTGTCGGAGTCCTCGTAGATCCCGAAGAACGCCTCCTTGAGCCCGTACGCCTCTCCCAGCAGGGGATAGTTCTGGGTCCATCCGGACGACATGGAACTTGTCGATGACGATCCGGGCGTCGGGCAGCACCGCGTGGACCGCGTTGCGGTACGGCGTCCACATGTCCATCGCGACGTACTGGACGGCGTCCTTGCCTTCCAGCCCGGTGAGGTAGGTCGCCACCGTCCTCTGTTCCCGGTTCGGAAGCACGTTGACGATGGTGTTGTTCTGGATGTTGGAGATCACGCAGCGCGGCTGGATCAGGTGGATTTCGTCGATCCCCATCCACTTCGGCGTCTCGAACCGCACCGTGCGCTCGAGTTCGTTGATGTAGTCCCGGAAGATGTTCCGGACGGTCTTCTCGTCGATGCCGATTTCCTCGGCAATCGAGGCGAAGGTAGCCTTCAATGACCGTTGGCCGATCCACTTCACCAGCCGGTCGGTCATCTCCCGCTTGGCATTGACGCCGGGCAAGCCTTCGGCGGGTTCGATGCCTCCGCCGTTACGTGGTGGTCGTGGTCGGTTTCCTCAACGCGCAGGACCGTGTAGCCAGGCAGGTTCAGGACGTTCGCGGGCATGCGTTACTCACATCTTGAATCCGTCATCCGACGGTGGCTCCGACTCCGATTCGGAATCCGGCGGGCTGCTCCCATCCCGCGGCAGGCTTTGCGCAGCCTTTTTCGCCTGTTGGTAAAACTCCGGCAAGTTGGTGTGAATCGTCTTCCAGACGATTTCCAGGTCCACCTTGAAGTAACCGTGAGCCACGGCATTGCGCATTTCGTAGGCGGATGAGAGCGGCAATGCAGAATTCGCGGCCGCGAACTCCGGGTAGCGCTTCTCGATGTTGTTGCTGGCTTCGCCGATGATCTCGATGTTTCGGATGACGGCGTCCTGGGTCTTCGGATTGTCCAGAAACGCCACCTCGCTCATATCCTCCGTGTACTTTTCGATCCGCTCAATAGCTTCGAGGATGTGCGCCAAGTAATCGGCGAGGCGTTGCTGCTCGCGGCTCATACCGGCACCGCCTCGGCAAGCACGGTCGCACGGAACTTCTCGGGCAGCGCCTTGGGCGTCAGGACGTCCACGGGAACGCCAAGGAGCTGCAGCAGTTCGTGGCGGATGGCGCCAATGTCAAAGAGGGTGGTGTCGGGCGTCGGATCGATGAGGATGTCCAGATCGCTGTCTTCCGTGTCATCGCCGTGAACCACGGACCCGAAGACGCGGGCATTCCGCGCGCGGTGCGCGGCCACGATGCGCCGGATCTCGGCCCGATGCGATTCCAAAACTTGCGACGGCTTCATGATGCCTCCCACAACACAATCCGGATTCAGTATTGCATGACGCTACCGGAAAAGCAGCAACGAAATCCGGTTTTACATTCGCGTTACGCCATGCCCGCAGTCACCCTGGAAACACAGCCAAATCCGGATACCCCATATTTTTTCTCCGATGGATCTGCGGGTAGAACGGGATGCCACTTCATTTCCTGGTACGCCTCTTCCGGCGTAATCCCCTTGCCGCGGCGAATTGCGTGAGGAATTCGCCGATGTCCACTATGCGGCCATGCTTGGTGCGCGCTTGACCTTCGGGGCGCCGGCTTTCCGCGCGTGCCACAGGTCGTAGGCCATCTGCTCCGCGAGGAACACGTCGGCGCGTCCCCCGCGATCCTTTCCAAGCCAGCCCTCCAGGCGTAGCGCCATCTCCGGCGAAATTGCCGCCTTCCCGTTGATGACGCGGGAAAACGCGGCGCGCGTCACGCCGAGTTGTTGCGCGGCCTCGGTCACGGTCAGCCCCAGCGCCGGCAATACGTGTTCCCGGAGCGCTTCGCCGGGGTGGGGAGGGTTGTGCATCCTGCTCATGGCATTCCTCTTAGTTGGTAGTCTTGGTAATCGACCAGAACGGCGTCGCCGTCCTCGAACATGAAGGTCATCCGCCAATTGCCGTTTACCGTTACCGCATGGTGACCAGCGAGGTCGCCATGCAGCGGGTGGTAGTCCCATCCGGGATAGGCCATGTCCGATGGCTCTTTCGAGGAATCCAGGCGCAGCAACTGGCGCCGGAGCTTCGCTGCGTGGTGCGGCTGGATGCCGGCCTTGCTCCCGGCCTCGAAAAACGCCTTCAGTCCCTTGTGCTGGAATGACTTGATCGCGATGGATGGAATGTATAGTGTAGCGTTTCGGTTGTCGATTGGTGGTCGCGCCGCCTTCGTCCAGCCCATTGGAGTCACTTGATGCCGGACGGATTGTCCGGCGCGGATGCCGGTCGCGGCCGCTCGCGGGCATGGGCGCGCGATGGCGAAGGGATTCGGGAGGGCGGCGCTGCCGCGGGACCGGGGAAGGGGGCGAAATCGCTCCTGGCGTAACCCCGGCCCCAAACGAAAACGGCCTGCCCGAGGGCAAGCCGTTGATATTCCTGGTGCTGTTGAGAGGAGTCGAACCTCCGACCTGCTGATTACGAATCAGCTGCTCTACCAACTGAGCTACAACAGCGAAGCGCGGGATTATACCTCGACATCATGTCGCCGGAGGGCCCAGCGGACGTGTTCCCGGACCAGCGCGGATTCGTGATCGGCCCGGGACCACAAGGCCGCGACCGTCGTCGGGCTGGCCTGGACCGGGGTCTGGATATTCCCCAGGCCCACGGCAATGTTGCGCAGCCAGCGTTCATGGCCGATCCGCAGGATCGGGCTGCCGGCAAGCCGTTCGCGGAATTGCGCCGGCGTCCAGGCGAACAGTTCCGCCAGACCGGCCGAATCCAGACCGTTGCGCACATCGAAGTCCGGCAGGGCCGAGGCGCGGGCGTGGCGGTTCCAGGGGCAGACGAGCTGGCAGTCGTCGCAGCCGTAGATGCGGTTGCCGATCGCGGGGCGCAGGTCCTCGGGGATGGCGCCGGGGTGTTCGATCGTCAGGTAGGAAATGCAGCGCCGGGCGTCGAGCCGGTAGGGGCCGAGGATCGCACCGGTCGGGCAGGCGTCGATGCAGCGCACGCAGCGGCCGCAGTGGGAGGACTGCGGGGCATCGACCGGCAAGGGCAGGTCGGTCAGGATTTCGCCGAGGAAGAACATCGAGCCCGCGTCGCGGGTCAGCAGGAGCGTGTGCTTGCCGCGCCAGCCGATGCCGGCCTTGCGCGCGTACTCGACTTCGAGCAGCGGTGCGCTGTCGCAGTAGGGGCGATAGGCCTCGCGGCCGACTTCGCGGGCGATCCGCCGCGCCAGTTCGCCGAGGCGTGCGCGCAGCACCTTGTGATAATCGCGCCCGCGGGCATAGACCGACACGACGGCGCCGCCGTCCTGGGCGGAGCGGGCCGCCTCGCGCGCGCGCCAGTCCGGCGGGGTGCCGCGCGGGAGGTAGTCCATCCGCGCGCTGATGACGCGCAGGGCACCTGGTTGCAGTTGGCCGGGCGCGGCGCGCAGGCCGGCATGGCGCGCGAGGTAGGCCATGTCGCCGTGCATGCCGGCGTCGATCCAGGCGGCATAGCGCTGCGCCGCCTCCGATACGTCGAGGTCGGCGAAGCCGACGGCGCCGAATCCGAGTTCCGCCCCCCAGCGGCGGATGCGATCGGCAAGAGCAGCCCATGGTTCGGGCGTTCGTTCCCCGATCGGCGGGCCGGCGAACTCGGTATGCTGGACGGCATGGTTCATGGAGTGTTCGATTGTCCCCCCTGATTCGTGTGTTGCGCGACGAACCGGAAACGGTTGCGCTGGGTGAGGCCTTGGCAGACACCGTGCTCGGGCTGGAAGACGAGATCGCGCGTTCGGGAGTCGGAATCGGCCTGCGCGGCGACCTCGGCGCCGGCAAGACCACGCTCGTGCGCGCCCTGCTGCGGCGGGCCGGCGTGACCGGCCGGGTGAAGAGTCCGACGTTTTCCCTGCTTGAACTTTACGATGTTTCGAGATTACACTTCCATCACTTTGATTTTTATCGCCTAAAAACGCCCCAGGAGTTTGTCGACGGGGGTTTTTCGGAGTGGTTCGGCCCCCGCAGCGTCTGTCTGGTCGAGTGGCCCGAACGTGCGGGGGCGTTTCTGCCCCGACTGGACTGGGAAATTGGCCTGGAATTGCTGGATTCCGGGCGCCGCGCGGTGATCCGCGCCGATACGCCGATGGGGGAACGATGCCAACATCGATTGACCGAGATCCTGACGCGGCAGACCTAGTGCCGGCGACGGAGCCGGCCGTCCCGCAATCCTCGACGCGCCGGCGTCTGTTGCAGGGCGCTGCCGGCACTCTCGTGCTCGCGCTGACGCCGCATCTGGCGCGGGGTGCTTCGCTGCTGGCGGTGCGCGTCTGGCCGTCGGCCGAATACACCCGGGTCGCGATCGAGCACGACACGCCCCTGCGTTTTCACTACTTCCTGCTGCAGGACCGGTCGCCGCAGCGGCTGGTGGTGGACATCCAGGGCGTCGACTTCACGCGGCGGTTCGCCGAACAGATCCGGCAGGTCGATCCGCACGATCCGTTCATCGCCCGCATGCGGGTGGGCCAGTACCGTTCGGGCGTCGTCCGCCTCGTCGTCGAACTCAAGGCGGCGGTGAGTCCGCAGGTGTTTTCGCTGGCGCCCGCGGGACCGTACCGCAACCGGCTGGTGCTGGATCTCTATCCGGCCAACGCCGGCGATCCGCTGTTGCCGCTGCTGCGCGCGCGCGGCGAGGCGCCGGCGCCGTCGGCGGAGCGCGTGTCGGATTCCCGGCCGGCGCCGAGCCGGTCGGAGCCGTCGATGGAGCGCCCGGTGATCGACACGGTCGCCCAGCCGCCGGAGGAAACAGCCAATGCGGCTCCGTCGCTGCGCCGCCGCGGTCCGCGCGCACGGCGGCCGCTCGTCATCGCGGTCGATCCCGGCCACGGCGGCGAGGATCCGGGCGCGGTCGGACACCACGGCCATTATGAAAAGACGGTGGTGCTCTCGGTGGCGCACCACCTCACCAGCCTGATCGGATCGCGCACGGACTATCGCGTGCTGATGACGCGGGAGTCCGACTACTTCGTGCCGCTGGGCATGCGGGTCTACAAGGCGCGGCGTGCGCGGGCGGATCTGTTCGTCTCCATCCATGCGGATGCCTGGATCCATCCCGACGCGCAGGGATCGTCGGTGTTCGCGCTCTCGGAGCGCGGCGCCAGCAGCGCGGCGGCGGCCGAACTGGCGCGGGAGCAGAACGACTCCGACCGCATCGGTGGCGTCGGATCCGGCCGCGGCGATCCGCAGGTCTCACAGGTGGTGCTGGACCTGTCGACATCGGCGCAGATCAGCGACAGCCTGCGCTTCGGCGACGCCGTGCTCAACGAACTCGGCAGCATCAATCGCCTGCACCGCGGCTACGTCGAACAGGCCGGCTTCGCGGTGCTGAAGGCGCCCGACATTCCGTCGATCCTGGTCGAGACCGCGTTCATCAGCAACCCGGAAGAGGAAGCGCGCCTGATCGAGCAGGGCTACCAGCGCCGCCTCGCGCGGGCGATCTTCGGCGGCATCCAGGAATACCTCGCGAAAAACCCGCCGCAGGACGGGGTGCCGCTGGCCTGATCCCGAGCGAAATTTGCATACAATCCCCGACCGGTTGGCCGGAAACGCGCTTGCCGTTGCGGAACGCAACGATTCGAAGATCCATAACGTGAGGAGAGGACATTCATGAGGAAGACCCTGGTTTCGCTTGCCTTCTGTTCCGCCGCCCTGGGGCTCGCCGTGGCGGCGGTTCCGGCGCAGGCCGCCAACGCACAGACCCACCGCATGACCGAGTGCAGTGGCAACGCCAAGGCCAAGCACCTGCACGGCGCGGCGCGCAAGCAGTTCATGAAGTCCTGCCTGCGCTCGAAGAAGCCGGCTGCCAAGGCGGCGCACCCGCATCATGCCAAGGCCGGGATGAACGCCCAGCAGCAGAAGATGGTGTCGTGCAACGCGGGCGCGAAGTCCAAGGGCTTGAAGGGCGATGCGCGCAAGCAGTTCATGAAGATGTGCCTGCGCGGCAAGAAGCACGCGTGATTCCCCGGGGGGCCGGGTCCCCGCCGCCCGGCGTGAACTTTTCCAGCCCCCCGCTGCCCAAATCGACGCCTTCCGTGCATTGTGAAAGAATCCGCGCTGTGCGGGTCGTTGCCGCACGGAACGGAAAGGAGTGATGTATGCCCACGTTCGTCACTGGGGCTTATGCCCGGCGCCAGGCCGGGGTATCGAAGCTGGTCAAGAACACCTATACGCTGCTCTCGGCGACGCTGTTCATCACCGCCGGGGTGGCCTGGGAGTCGATGGGCCTGCACCTGAGCGGCGGTGCCTATCTCGTCGCGATGATCGCGAGCTTTGCCATGATTTTCGCGGTGTTCCGCACGCGCAATTCCGCGATGGGGCTGGTTTCGCTGGTCGGTTTCGCCGGCTTGCAGGGGGTCTGCCTCGGGCCGCTGATCTCGATGTATCTCCGGACGCCCGGCGGCAGCGCGACGGTTGCGACGGCGGCGTTCCTCACCGGCGCGGTGTTCCTCGCCTTGTCCGCCTACGTCCACGTGACGAAGAAGGATTTCAGCGCCTGGTCCGGGATGCTGTTCGCGGGCCTGATGGTCGTCGTCGTGTCGAGCCTCATCGGCTTGTTCGTGTCGTCGAGCGCCTACCAGCTGACGGTTGCCGCGCTCTCGGCGATGGTCTTTTCCGGGTACATCCTGTTCGATACCTCGCGCATCGTGCTCGGGGGCGAGACCAACTACATCCTCGCCACGCTGCAGTTGTATCTGGACATCCTGAACCTCTTCCTGAGCCTGCTGCGCCTGTTGAGCGACCGGCGCTGAACGGGCCCTCATGGAGGAACGTCCTGCGGTAGCGGGAGCGGTGAAACGGCTCCCGCTGCGCTGGCTGCTTTCCATCGCCGTCTGGGGGCCGGGCCTGCTGGTGATGCTGGCCGACACCGACCCGGGCAACATCGTCACCGCAGCGCAGAGCGGGTCGAAGTGGGGATATCACCTGCTTCCCCTGCTGGTCGCGCTGATCCCGTTGCTGTACATGGTGCAGGAATTGACGGTGCGTCTGGGGATCTTCACCGGGCGCGGCCACGGCGAACTGATCCGGGAGAAGTTCGGCCCCGGCTGGGCATGGTTCGCCGTGCTCGGGTTGACGGTGGCCGCGGTGGGCTCGATGGTGACCGAGTTCACCGGCGTCGCCGGGGTGGGCGAGATGTACGGCGTTTCCCGCAGCGTCACGCTGCCCAGCGCCGCGGCGGTGCTGATGGCCATCGTGCTGAGCGGTTCGTATCAGCGGATGGAGCGTGCGACGCTGCTGATCGGGCTCTTCGAACTTGCGTTTTTCGTCGTGGCGGGGGTTTCACACCCCGACTTCGCGAAGATCGCCCGCAGCGTCACCGACCTGCCGCTCGGCAATCACGAATTCCTGTTCCTTGCCGCAGCCTTGATCGGGGCGAGCTTCAATCCCTGGATGATCTTCTATCAGCAGTCGGCCGTCGCCGACAAGCGGCTCACGCCCGAACAGTATCCCGCCGCGCGCTGGGATACGGCGATCGGCGCCGTGCTGACGCAATTGCTCACCGGTGCGGTGCTGATCGCCGCTGCGACCACCCTGGGCGGCAAGCACCCGGTGCCGTTGGATTCGGTGGGCGACGTGAGCCGTGCGCTCACGCCGATCCTCGGGCGTGAGGCCGGCCGGCTGATCTTCAGCATCGGCGTGCTCGGGGCGGCGATGGTCGCGGCGATCGTCGCTTCGCAGGCGTTTTCCTGGGGTGTCGGCGAGGCGGCGGGGTATCGCCGTTCGCTCGAGTCGCGGGCGAAGCCGGCGCTGTGGTTCCATGTGGTGTACGTCGTCTGCGTGGCGGGAAGTGCGCTGCTCGTCTGGGCGAGCCCGGACCTGGTATGGCTGACGGTGGCGGCGCAGGTGGTCAACACCTTCATGCTGCCCATGCTCATCGGCTTCCTGGTCGTGCTGGCACGACGCAGCCTGCCCGACGCGCAGCGCCTGCAGGGCGGCTATCTGGTGCTGCTGCTGCTGGCCGCGGCGGCGACCTGCATCCTCGGCTTCGTCGGAGGGTTGTCGGGGCTCTAGTGCGGTGCGTCGTAAATACGGGCGCGAAAGAAACCAGGACCCATTGCCGGGCTGAGCGGATGGCCCATCGATCCCCGATCTGGATCAAGAGCCGTCCCATCGGTACGGGATTCCTGTCAGACGTCTGACAGGGGAATGCGCTACGCTCGATTGCATTGCCATTTCGAGTGGAGCGATGCCGCGATGACGTACGCGAATCCGGTTGCAATGACCGACGAAGAGCTGCATGTGATCGACCGCTACTGGCGCGCGGCCAACTACCTGTCCGTCGGCCAGATCTACCTGCTCGACAATCCGCTGCTGCGCGAGCCCCTGCGCGCCGAACACGTCAAACCGCGGCTGCTCGGGCATTGGGGCACCACCCCCGGACTGAACTTCCTGTACGCGCATTGCAACCGCGTCATCCGCCAGCGCGATGCCAACATGATCTTCGTCACCGGGCCGGGCCACGGCGGGCCGGCGCTGGTCGCCAACACCTATCTCGAGGGAACGTACAGCGAGATCTACCCCAACGTGCCGCGCAATGCCGACGGCATGCGGCGGCTGTTCCGGCAGTTCTCGTTCCCCGGCGGCGTGCCCAGCCATGT
>JAJXTQ010000053.1 GCA_021783685.1 Pseudomonadota bacterium
TGAGGGCCGGGACGACGAGGCTTGCGGCCAGCACCAGCGCCACCAGGCCCGCATAGACCGGCAGCAGCGAGCGGCTCGGCCACACCAGCAGCGCCGGCAGGACGAGCACGGCCAGCAGCAGCCCGACGGCGGCGAGGCGCGGCACCAGACGGCGCGTGCGCGCTTCCAGATCCGAGCGGTTGAGCACCCGGCGCGGCGGCGTGCGCGCGGCCTCCCAGGCCGCCGGCAGCGCGGCGAGGACGCTGCCGCTCAGCCCCAGCAGCACGCCCTTGGCCAGTCCCCACGGGCTGAGCGCGAGCTGGGAAATCTGCAGGGTGTAGTAGATGTCGTTGATGGTGCGCCCCACCAGCCCCACCAGGAACTGGGCCAGCGCCGTGCCGAGCAGCAGGCCCAGCAGCGTGCCCGCCGCGCCCAGCAGCAGGGCTTCGACGAGGATGGCGCGGAACACCTGCGCGCGGGTGACGCCGACGGTGCGCAGCACGCCCAGCAGCGGCCGGCGCTGCACCACCGCGAAGCTCAGGGTGTTGTAGATCAGATAGAGGCCGACCACGAGCGCGAGCAGACTCATCGCCATCAGGTTGAACTCGAAGGCGCGGGTCATGCCCGCCATCGCGCGCACGCGGCTGCCGGTGGTCTCCACCCGCAAGCCGGGCGGCAGGCGCGCCTGCAGGGTCGCCAGCGCCGCTTCCCCTGCGGCGCCCTCGGGCAGGCGCACGTCGATGCGGCTGATGCGTCCCTGCATGGCCAGCAGCTCCTGCGCCGCGGCGATGTCCATCAGCATCAATCCGGACAGGTCGCGGTCCGCGCCGGGGTCCGGAAGGACGCCCGCCACGGTGACCGTGCCCTGACCCAGCGGCAGGCGCAGGGGCAGCCGGTCGCCGGGCGCAAGATCGAGCGCCTTGGCCGCCTGCGCGGCAATCCAGGCTTGACCGGGCTGCGTCACGCCGCGGATGGCGCCGAGCAGGCCGCCGCCGTCCTCGCCGGGGCCGCCGCCCGCGCGGCCCATCCGGCCGCGACCGAAGGCGAATTCGGCAGTGCCATCGACCCCCAGCAGACGGAAGCTCTGGCCGGGCCGGTCGGCCACGCTGACGGTGGCCTCGATGACGGGAGCCAGCGGCAACGCTACGCCGCCCAGCCGCAGGTCGCGGTAGACCGTTTCGGGCAAGCCCTCGGGACCGGCCAGAATCTGGTGGGTGGCCTCGCCGACCACGGCCGCCATGGAGGTTTTCAGGGCCAGCCGGGCGCTGGTGCTGGCCAGATCCACGGCGATGACCACACCCACGCCGAGCGCGATGCCGACGACGGACAGGAGCGTGAGCCAGCGGTGCCGGATGAGGTGGCGCCAGCCGGCCCGGACGTGGAGCGGGATCATGCGGCGGCCGGCGTTTCCGCCACCAGCCGGCCGTCCTGCAGGCGCAGGATGCGGTCGGCGTGAAGCGCCAGATCGGGGCTGTGCGTCACCAGGATCAGCGTCTTGCCGAACTGCCGCACCAGCCGGTCGAGCATCTCGGCGACGCGATTGCCGGTGGCCGGGTCCAGGTTGCCGGTCGGCTCGTCGGCCAGGATCAGGTCCGGCTCGTGGATCAGGGCGCGCGCGACGGCCACGCGCTGCTGTTCGCCGCCCGAAAGCGTGTCGGGGAAGCGTGGGCCGTAGCCGGCCAGATCGACGGCCTCCAGCAGTTCGGTCACGGCCCGGTCGGCCGCGGCGCCGCCGCGCCCCAGCAGTTGCAGCGGCAGGCGCAGGTTCTCGGCCACCGTCAGCGTGGGCAGCAGATTGAAGAACTGGAACACGAAGCCGATGCGCCGGCGACGCAGCAGGGTACGCTCGCGTTCGCTCAGGTCCGTGATGTCGACGCCGCCGACGGTGATGGTGCCGGCCTGGGGCCGGTCGATACCGCTGATGAGGTTGAGCAGGGTGGACTTGCCCGAACCGCTGCGGCCCACCAGCGCCACCGCTTCGCCGGCACGGATGGCGAGCGCCGCGTCATCCAGCACGACATGCCAGCCGCCGGGTTCCGCATAGCCGTGACGCACGCCCGCGAGGCGCACCATGGGTTCAGCGTCGTTCACCCAGTCGCTCCAGATCGACCTGGCCCGTGTAGCTGAAGGGAATCGGCGGCAGCCACGGCAGGGCCAGCTCGATTTCGCCCGTGATGCGGTATTCCAGCGTGGGGCGCGGCGCGAGGAGCGCGCCGACCAGCGAGCCGGCCAGCTTCAGCATCGAAAGGCGCACATCGACGTCGAAGCTGGTCGCATCGCGCGCGGGGATGCGGAAGGGTTCGGCGGTCTGGCCCTTGGCGAAACGCTGGCCGGACATTTCCACCCGGTAGCGGAAGGCGCGCACGCCCAGTGCGATGCGGTTGGGGTTGTGCAGGCGGATGGCGAGCTGGCCGCGCTGCTCCATCAGGCTCATCTGCCGCAGTTTCAGGCCGGTGACCGAGATCTCCGGCGTCTTGACCCAGCGGCGCAGCAGCCGGACGGCCCGCTGCCTGAGTCGGGCGCGCAGGCCGGGACGTACCGGCGCCGGCGCGGCGGGGGGATGGGTTTCATCGTGTTCCAGATCCATCTGGAAGATCCTCCTTGAAAACAAATCCCGAGATGGGGACTCAGCGCGCCCGGTTCAAGGCCACCTCGCCCTTGCGGGCAAACGGGAAAGGCCCGGTCATGGGCAGGTTGGGTTCCACCTCGCCGCTGATCTCGTAGTCCACCCGGCCGTTGAAGTTGGTGAGCATGTTGGCGGCCTGGCCCGCCAGCTCCAGCACGTTGGTGCGGACCTGCAGCCGGATGTCGGTGTCGCCTCGGGCGGGCACCGTGAAGGCCTCGTCGGTTTCGCCTTCGGCCACGTTCAGCCCGGCCAGCGCGATCTTGTAGCGCACCGCCTTGACCGGCAGCGGCACCGGATTGGGATTAGCGACATTCAGCACCAGTTGGGTGCGCTGGGTCAGCAGGCCCATTTCCACCATGCGGACTTCACGCAGGCTGAGCGAGGGGCGTTCCAGCGTCCGTTCGACCAGCGTGCGGCAGCCGGCCGCCGTCAGGGTGAGGATGGCCAGAAGAACGAGGGCAAGCCGACGATTCAGATACATGGCGCGCGTCCGGGGTGAGGCAGGCAAGGCCGATCATCTTATCGTATCCGCACAGATCCGCACCGACGGCCCGGTGCACGGCGCGCGGCGAACCGCATCCCCGCGCGGGCGGCTCGGCATGCTGGTTCCGGCAGCGTCGAGAGCCCATCGACGCCCGATCCGAGCATGGAAAAAAGTCGGCTTCCCGTGCATGATGGGCGGCGTGAAAAACTGAGCTTTCACACGCAATTCCCCGATCGATGGAACTTGCCGGCACGACCGCCGGTCCCTTTCGATCGTGCCCCGATCTGTCCCGTTCCCCGTCCCCACGCTTCTGGAAGCCGCTCATGCAAGACGCCCGACTCCACAATCGCCGCGCCCGACCGCTCTGGCGCCGCCTCCTGCTCAGCCTGATGATGACGGCGGCCTTCGACAGCACGACGGCTTTTGCCGGCCAGTTCTTCGGCTTCGAACATGCGGTGGAGATCGCGCGGCGGCGGGTGACGCAGCCCTACGCGGAGCTGCCGTCGAACGTGCCCCGGCCCCTGAGCGAGCTGGATTTCCAGAATTATTACGGCCGCATCCACTATCGCCCGGAGAAGGCGCTGTGGGCGGATGCCGGGCTGCCGTTCCAGGCGCAGTTGTTTCACCCCGGCCACTACTTCACCCGGCTGGTGAAGGTGAACGTCATCGACGAAAAGGGTGTGCGGCAACTGCCCTTCGACCGCGAGCTGTTCCAGTACCTCGACCCGGTGTTGCGCGATGCCGTGCCGCCGGCCTTCGGCTATGCCGGCGTCCGCATTCACAGCCCTCTGAACGTGGCGGGACGGTACGACGATCTCATCGCCTTTCTGGGCGGCACGTATTTCCGCGCACTCGGCAAGGGCCAGCATTACGGCTTGTCGGCCCGGGGCGTGGCGCTCGACACCGCCGAAGCGGGCGGCGAGGAATTCCCGCACTTCACCGAGTTCTGGCTGGTCAAGCCGGCGGTCGGGGCGGAAACCGTGGAGGTGTTCGCCCTGTCCGAGAGCCGGCGCATGGTCGGCGCCCATCGTTTCGTGGTCCGCCCGGGCGACACCACGCTGGTCGATTGCGAGGTGGCGCTGTTTTTCCGCGGCGCGGTCGGCAAGGTCGGTGTTGCGCCGCTGACCAGCATGTTCTTCTATGGCGAGAACACCGCTCGTGACCGTCAGCCGGGCGGCGCCGCCTTCTATCCGGAGGTACACGATTCCGACGGGCTGTCGATCCTGACCAGCGGCGGCGAGTGGATCTACCGGCCGCTCACCAATCCCCAGCGGCTGCTGGTGAGCTCTTTCGGCACGCAGTCGCCGCGCGGCTTCGGCCTCGCGCAGCGCGATCGCGATTTCGCCAGCTACCGCGATCTCCGGCATGAATACGAGCGGCGGCCCAGCCTGTGGGTCGAGCCGCTCGATGACTGGGGCAAGGGCCGGGTGGAACTGGTGCAGATCCCGACCGATGCCGACCAGAACGACAACATCGTCGCCTACTGGGTGCCGGATCGTGCGCCGGCTGCCGGCGATCAGGTGCGGATGCGCTACCGGCTGCACTGGTTCATCGACCCGGCCGCCTTCCACCCCACCGGCATCGCCTCCGACACCCGGATGCGCACGCTGTCCAACGGCGGGCGCCGCTTCATCGTCGCTTTCACCGGCCCGGCGCTGGCGGCGCTCGATGTCAATGCCCGTCCGGAAGCGGTGGTGACGGTGGGCGACGGCCGCGGCGTCTCCGACCTGCAAGTGCGCCGGAACCCGTATGATGGCGGCTGGTGGGTCGAGTTCACGGTCCCGTCCGGTGGCAACGCGCCGCTCGAGTTGCGCGCCTACGTCAAGAACGGCAACGACTTTCTGACCGAGACGTGGAGCTATCTGCTGGAGCCTTGATGGTGAGTGAGCCTGTGCGCTTCGAACACTGGTCCCCGACGCTCGAGGCTGGCCTGCGACGCTATCTGATGGCGACGTCCGTGCCCGCGAGCGAACACGCCGGGCTCTTGACGGGCGTGGCCCTGACGCTGGGGTCGCCGGTCGCGCCTGGCCCGGACGCCGCGCTCCCGCTGCTGGTCCAGGCGGTGCAGACCTGGCTCGCCGCGCACCACCGCGTGCCGATCGACATGCCGGCCATCCACCGCGGCGCGATGTTGTCGCCCTCGCTCGAGCCTCTGCCGTGGGGTGCTCTGTTGCGCGAGGCGGCGCCTGGCCGGGAGGAGACGGCTGCCGCCACCGCCGACGCGACGATCCGGAATCGCTCATGAAACACGCTTCACCGTCCCTGCCGCAGGACGCGACGCTCGGCGACTGGCGCCGGGTGGCGCGCTGGCGCCGCGTGTTCCTGACCGTCCTGGTGGCGGCGCCCACCCTCCCCGCGGCCTATGTCATGGCGCGCGTGCTGCCGGGGCCGCAGGAATTCTTCCTGCGCCTGTCGCTGCTGGCCATCTTCATGATCCTGTTCGCCTGGATCGCTATGGGCTTCTGGACCGCGATCTTCGGCTTCATCGCCTTGCTGACCGGCCGCGACCGCTTCCTGGTGCGCGCCGATCCGGCGCAGCCGCTGTCGCGCGAGGCCCGCACGGCGCTGTTGATGCCGGTCTGCAACGAGGACCCGCAGCGGGTGTTCGCCCGCCTGCGCGCGACTTGGCTGTCGCTGCAGGCCACGGGGCAGGGGGAGCAGTTCGCTTTCTTCGTGCTCAGCGACACGCGCGAGCCGGACGTGCTGGTCGAGGAAGAGCGCGCCTGGGCCCAGGCCGTGCGCGAACTCGGCGCCGAAGGGCGCATCCACTACCGCCGCCGCCGCGTCAACCTCAAGCGCAAGAGCGGCAACGTGGCCGATTTCTGCCGCCGCTGGGGACGCGATTACCGCTACATGGTGGTGCTCGACGCCGACAGCCTGATGGACGGCGACACGCTGATCCAGCTCGTGCGGCGCATGGAAGCCCATCCGCGCGTCGGCATCCTGCAGGCCATCCCGCTGATCGTGAACGCCACCACGCCGCTGGCGCGCATGCAGCAGTTCGTGCAGCGCCTGTGCGGCCCCATGTTCACCGCCGGGCTCAATTTCTGGATGATGGGCCACGCCACCTATTGGGGGCACAACGCCATCATCCGCGTCGCGCCGTTCATGGCCCGTTGCGGCCTGCCGCGGCTGCCGGGCCCGCCGCCGCTGGGCGGTGACATCCTCAGCCACGATTTCGTCGAGGCGGCCTGCATGGTGCGCGGCGGCTGGGAAGTGTGGCTGGCCTACGACCTGCAGGGCAGCTACGAGGAAACCCCGCCCACCCTGCTCGATGAGCTGCAGCGCGACCGGCGCTGGTGCCAGGGCAACCTGCAACACCTGCGTCTGCTGCGCGCCGGCGGCTTCCATCCCCTGCATCGCGGCATGTTCTTCCACGGCGCCATGGGCTACGTCTCGGCCCTGTTCTGGTTCGCCTTCCTGTTCCTGGGCACCGTGTTGACGGCCGTGGCCGCGTTCACGGGACACCAGTACTTCACGCCCGGCGGCGGCCTCTTCCCGGTCTGGCCGGTGGCGCGCACCTCCGAGGCCATCACGCTCATGATCGCCACCCTGGTGATGCTGTTCCTGCCCAAGACGCTGGGCGCGGTGCTCGCCCTCAGCCGCCGCACCACCCGCGAGGCCTTCGGCGGGGCCCGGCGGGTCTTTGCCGGTCTGCTGGCCGAGCTGGGTGGCTCGGTGCTCATGGCGCCCATCCGCATGGTGTTCCACACCCGTTTCGTGCTCTATACGCTGCTCGGCCAGAGCGTGCGCTGGGCCGGACAGAACCGCGGCGACGAAGGCACCTCCTGGGGCATGGCGCTGCGCCACCACGGCTTCGGCACCCTGCTGGGGCTCACCTGGGCCAGCGTGGCCTGGGCGGTGGAGCCGGTGTTCTTCCTGTGGCTGTCTCCGGTCATGGCGGGTCTGGTGTTGTCGATCCCGATCTCGGTCTACTCCAGCCGGGCGAACTTGGGCAACCTGCTGCGGCGGCGCGGCCTGTTTCAGGTGCCGGGCGAAAACGAACCGCCGGCCGTGGTGCGGGCCAGCCGCGAGGAACCGCGCATCGAGCCCGCCGTCGGTTCGGGCTTCCTCGCCGCCGTGGTCGACCCCCAGGTCCATTTCCTGCATTTGAGTCTGTTGCGCGATCCACGCGGCGTGCGCCGGCCGCGGCGGCCCGATTTGCGCGATCGGGCCTGGGCGCAGGGCCCGACCGCCCTGAACGCCAACGAGCGCCGCCTCCTGCTGGGGGACAGTGGCAGCCTGAGCTGGCTGCACCGGCAAATCTGGTCCGGCGAGTCCGAGCACGCGACCGCCTGGGGCGTGCCGCCGCTGAACGCGCTTGCGGCTGCCGCCTGACCTCGCGGCGCGGCCTCGACGGCTTGCGCCGGACCCCGTCGGTTGCCCCCTGGGCATCCTGAAATCCGGTAACCGGAATCAGAGGCACGGCCTTGGTCATTCGGTCCCTTGACTCGGCTTCACAGTCGCGAGGCACGCTCAATCAGTTGCCACGCTTCGAGATGTTCACGCCATGCGATCACGGCGTCGCGGGCTATCTCGAGGCCGTCAAGGGTCTGGGAACCATGATTGACATCGATCTTCAGAATCCAGCCGCGCGGTGGGATATCGGTTCCCTTTGGCACGCCGATCCGTGGCGCATACCCGCTCCGTGGCCGATTGAGCTGCGAATGCTTCTCCTGGTTTGCCAAATCGGCTAGAAGGGCCAGCCGCAGGTCGTTGTTGATCGCCGTTTCGATTGCTTGCGGGTCGATCCCGAGCGTGGATGCCGCGCCTTTCAATGCGTCTTTAAGGTGATAAGCCTGAACGCACCATCCGCACAGTCGGTCTCGCCACGCGAAGATGGTGTCTCGACTCATCGTTTCCACGGATGGCCTGCAAAGAGATTCCAGGTCTGCCTGGATCGACCGCCATCGCTGTTTCCAGTCGCGGGCTGTGTCACCACCCGGTGTGAGAGTTCCCAAGACCTCGCTTGAAAAGGTGGCGGATGAGTCCGTGAGGACATCAACAATGGTCCATGCGCCTGTGCCGCATCGATCGCAGGCGGATATCCCGTACCCCGATTCGACGGCTCTGGCTGGCTCGCGCCACACTCTCTGCATTCCAGTCTGCCCATCGCCATTCCCCGAGCGGCACTGCGCCGGGGCGCCGGTTTCACAGCCGCCGGATCAGGAAGCGATGCCGACCCTCCCGCGCCTCGCTGGAGACGAGCTGGTGCCCGGCATGCTCGATCCAGGAGCGGATCTCGCGCGGTGCATGGGGCGCATCGCTCGACAGCGCCAGCACCTGCCCCACCGCCAGCTGGTCCAGCGCCTGCTTGGCGCGCAGCACGTAAAACGGCGCGGGTATCCCTGATACATCCAATTCCCGAATCTGAGCGCTCATGCTAGTGTCCCCTCCCACATCCCGGGCGTCCGGAACGTTTTATCGGCGCCGCTCGTCCAATCTTGGCCTGCGCTCGCGCACTTGTCGTTCCAAGAGGTTTTCGTGTCCCTGCGATTCGTTCGTCACCCGGGCCGCATCGGCCTGTTCTCGCTGGCGCTGAGCCTTGCCACGTCGCCGGTATGGCCCGCCAACGCCCTGCCCGAGATGGGCAACAGCGTGGATGAAGTGCTTTCCCCGGCGGACGAAGCGCGGCTGGGGCGCGAGGTCATCCAGCAGCTGCGGGGCATGAACGCGCTGCTGGACGATCCCCTGGTCGATCGCTACCTGCAGTCGCTGGGCCAGCGGCTGGTGTCGCAGAGCACTGCTGCCGGCGATCCCTTCCTGTTCTTCGCGGTCCGCGACGGGCGGGTGAACGCCTTTGCGCTGCCGGGCGGCTACGTCGGCGTCAACACGGGGCTGATGGTGCTGACGCGCAACGAGAGCGAACTGGCCGGGGTGCTGGCCCATGAAGTCTCGCACGTCGCCCAGCGTCACATCGCGCGGCGCATGGCCGACAGCCGCCAGGCCAACATCCTGACCGGCGCGGCGA
>JAJXTQ010000054.1 GCA_021783685.1 Pseudomonadota bacterium
GGCTGGCGGCCATCTCGTTCTGCGCGATCGCGCGGCAAGCCCGGCCGTGCTCCGTTTTGAAAAGCCACACCAGCAATCCGGCGGACAACAGCGCGGCAACCCCGCAGGCGATGAGCCGCCCCAGCGAAACATAGGCATCGCCGAGGGAGAACGACTGCAGCGCGTAGTCCGGGTTGGCCGAGCGGAGATCGCCGCCGAAGGCGATCAGCGCGGCGTTCTGCAGGATCAGCCCGATTCCGAAGGTCACCAGGATCTGGTTGAGCTGCGGGGCCTGCAGCACGCGCTCGATCAATTGTCGGAACAACACCCATCCGGCCACGAAGCCGAGCACCAGCGTGGCCGGAATGGACCAGAGGGGATCCACGCCCCAGAGGCGAAAGGCCCAGAACGCGGCGTAGGCACCGAGCATCACCGCCTCGCCGTAGGCAAAGTTCAGGATGTTGGTGATCCCGAACCCGAGCGAAAGGCCAAGCGCCATCAGCACGTAGATGCCGCCGAGCAGAAGGGCGGAGATGACCATCTGCAGCAGCATCACGCGCAATCCCAGGCGGGCAAGTTGGTTATCCCACCTTGCGCGGTATCAACCGGCCGTTGGCGACGTCCGGGGGGAAGACCACGACGTTGCGATTTCCCTGGATTTGGACCGCCATCAGATCCTGGAACGCCTGATGCAATGTGCCGCTGGGGGTCGCAATGAAGCGCGCCTGCCCGAGTGGCGTTCGGATGTTGATCCGTTCGAGCGCTTTGACGACCGCGCCCTCGTTGTCGCCAGCCTCCTCAAGCGCGAGCAGCAGCAGCGCCATGGAGCAATAGGCAATGAGATCGAGGTAGCCCGCCTCGACGTGATACCTTGCGTGGTAGGCTTTCGCCCAGGCCGACGCGCTCGGGAATATATCCGGCCTCCGTTTGCTGGCTGGCCGCTCGATGCCGGCAGCATACCCGGTTACGCCGATCCAGCCCTGCCGCGCCTCGCCAACAGCTTTCTGCCATTTATCGAACAGCACATCGATCCCATCCGTCAGATACGGGACCGGCAGCTTGGAGATGCTGATCTGCTTGGCGAGGTTGGCGAGATCCGTGGTCTGCACCAGATTGATGAGCACATCCGGCGGGTTGCCTCGCAGCTGTCCGAGGATGGGGGAATAATCGTTCGCTCCGGAACGCAGAAGAAGTTCCTGGGTGATCTGAAACCCGGCCTGGGAGAAGTATTTGCGGGCGAAAGAAAGGCTGCCGGTACCGTATGCGTCGTCGGCATAGATGATCGCGGCCTTGCGACCAGTTCCAAGATAATGCCGCAAGGCCGCCGACATGGACGCCTGGTAGTGATATGCATACGGGAATGTATGGAAGAAATGCGGTTCGCTACCGACCTGCTGCTCGGTGAGCGTGCCGGTCGATCCCGGGACCACCCAGACCGGCTTGCCCTGTCGCCAAGCCGGGATCACGGCCGCGACCAGGACGCTGGAGATCGGTCCAACCATGTAGCGGATCTTCTGCTGGGACACGAATTCGTTGACCACCGACACCGCGACCTGGGCGTCGGATTGTACGTCCCTGACCAGCAGCTCCACCTTCCTCCCGTGGACCTGGCCATGGAAGGCATCGAGTGCCATCTGCACCCCGCGCTTCCCGGCGCTGCCGAACACCGCGAAGCGGCCGGTGAGCTCCAGCGGGACGCCGATGCGGATCGGTTCGGCTGCCTGTGCCGGCACCGCCGCCGCCGCCGTGAGTGCCAATGCCCCCTGGACAACGGTTCTACGCGGAATCATGTGCTTATTCCTCCCCATCGTGGGCGGACTCGCCGCCTGGTTGCCTGCATTATGCCGGCGGTGTTGCCGCCGCACTGTTCCGTCGCCGCGCCACGCCGGTGCCGCGCCGCGGCGGCGGACGCCGCACGTCGCGTGACAGCGTGTGCAGGGCGAACAGATCGGCGTTCGCTTGCATCGACCCACCGATTGGGTGGTCGTGGGGCACGGTCATCCCGCGCGCGGTCAGCAACCGAAGCAGCGAGATTTCGACAGAGCTGCTGTCGGCAGGGGCATCCGGCCCGGTGGAAGCGCCGACTACCACCGCAGTCGACCATCGTTCCGCAGTCCGTTTGGTTCCATCCTGCTGTCAGCCTTCCGACCGAAGTGTTCAAATATCTGAACATCATTCTAGTCTCTCCCGGCGCCCGTCGTCAATCCGGGTCCGGCGGCCAACGAGCGGCGTTTCGTCCGGCTTCCCGAGACCGCGCGAAATCGTCCGTGCGGCCTCGCGGATCAGCATCCTGCAGCGCGATGTTGCTGCCTCCGAGCGGTTGATCGGTGCCGCCATGGCAAGTGCGGCAACGACGCGACCCGCCTCGTCGTGCAATGGGGCGGCGAAACCGGCCACATCCGCCGAGACCTCCCCATGCGTGACCGCGACCCCCTCCTCGCGGATCTGGTGCAGCAGCGCGCGCAGGGTTGCGGCATGTGTCAGGGTCCGGGAGGTAAGCGGGGCAAGATCGGTTTCCCGCAGGTAGGCCTCGATCTCGGCGTCGGGCAGGCCGGCCAGCAACACCCTTCCGGCCGAGGAACAATACAACGGACGCGATGTGCCCAGCGGGACCGTGTAGCGGACGGAGTTCGCGCTCTCGACCTTCTCCACATAGACCACGCGCCGGGTTTCCCGGTCGATCACGCCGATCAACACGGTCTCGCCTGCCGCGCGCGCCAGCTCTTCCATCACTGGGCGCGCCAGGCGCGACAAGGAAACGGCGGGGACCAGCGCGAGCCCGAGACGATACGCCTCCGGCCCCAGCAGGTATTGACCGCCCGCGTGAACCAAGTAGCCGCCCGCCACCATCGCGCGCAGCACGCCGAGCAGGCTGCTCTTGGGTGCGTCCACCTGCTCGCTCACCCGCGCAAGACTGATGCCGTCGGGTGCGGCTGCCACCTCGGCCAACAGCCGCAAGGTCCGCACCGCGGCACGTGGCCCGCCGTCGGGAGCCGAAACGTCGCTTTCCATACGGCGCCCCATTGCCTCTAACGCGCTTCATCCATGCCGGCGGTCCCCGCGACGTCCAGCTCCCCCGAAGCGGGCGGGTCGCAGCGGATCACCTTCCGCTCCGCCCAGCCCGCGATCTGCTGTTCCGAGCAGCCCGCTTCCAGCAGCACCTCCCGTGTGTGCTGACCCAGCACGGGCGGCGGGCGGCGCACCGTGCGGTCCAGACCGTCCGTGCGCAGCGGGATGCTGATCGCGGCGAGTGGGCCGTAGCGCGGATGCTCGTATGGCTGTACGATCCCGCGCGCCGCCACCTGCGGGGAGTCGAGCACCGTCGCCAGCGGGGCAATCGGCGCGTGGGGAACGCCGGCGGCGGTCAGGATCGCGCTCCATTCCGCGACCGTCTTCTCGCGCAGCCGTGCCCCGACCAGCGCCACCGTGGCGTCGAAGTTGCGCACCCGATCGGCGTTGCGGCAGTAGTCCGGGTGCTCGGCATAAGCGTCGAGGCCGGCCGCGGCGCAGAACTGTCGCCACAGCTTGTCGCTGCCCACGGCCAGCAGGAGGTCGTCGTCGGCGGCCCGGAATGCCTGATACGGGCACAGCGATTCGTGGCCCGAGCCCGCTTTCCCAGGCGGCTTCCCGGTCATCCAGTAGGTCTGGATGTTGTAGCCCATGAACGCCAACGCGGTGTCGAACAGCGAGGCTTCAATGAAACGACCCTCGCCGGTGCGGTCCCGTTCGCGCAGCGCCGCCAGGATGCCGAACGCGGCCCAGAGCCCGGTGGTCTGGTCGAGCGGGGAGAACGGACTGCGTACCGGCCCACCCCCCTTCTCGCCGGTGATCGCCATGATCCCGCTAGCCGCCTGCACCATCACATCGTAGCCCGGCAGCTTGGCGTCCGGACCGGTGCGGCCGAACCCGGAGATGCTGGCATAGATGATGCCCGGCCGGCGCGCGCGGACCTCGGCATAGCCGAACCCCAGCCGCTCGATCGTGCCCTTGCGGTAGCTCTCGATCAGAACATCGGAGGTATCGAGCAGCCGGCCGACGATATCCCGGCCCTCTCGGGTTTTCAGATCGACCGACAGGCTGCGCTTGTTCCGGTTCACGCTCAGGAACACCGCACCATCGCAGCCGGAGCCGGCAAACGGTGGCCAGCCCCTGGTGTCGTCGCCCACCTCGGTCGGCTCCACCTTGATCACGTCGGCCCCAAGGTCGGCGAGCAGCTGGGTGCAGGTCGGCCCAGCCAGAACCTTGCCGAGGTCGAGGACGCGCACGCCCCGCAGCGGGGCGAATCCCGATATCGCGCCGCTCATGCTCGGTCGCCGGCGGCTGCGCGGCTGGCGTGGATCGCGTCCACGGCGTCGGGGTTGACCAGCGACGACAGGTCGCCCGGATCCTGGTCCAGGCAGGCGGCCCGCACCACCCGGCGCATGATCTTCATGTTGCGCGTCTTCGGCAGGTCGGGCACGGCGAGGATGAGCTTCGGCCGGTACGGGACCCCGAGGCCCGCGGTCACCGCGTGCGACAGTTCCTCCAGCAGCGCCGCGGTCCAGGCCAGGCCGGGCATGAGCGCGACGACGCAGCCCACCGCCTCGCCCTTCACCGGGTCGGGCAGGCCAATCACGGCGCACTCGGCCACCTTGCCGGTCGCCAGCAGCAGCGCCTCGATCTCCGACGGGCCGGTGCGCTTGCCGGCGATCTTTAGCGTGTCGTCGCTGCGGCCGAGGATGTACCAATAGCCGTCGGCTTCCCGCCGCGCCCAGTCGCCGTGCCGCCACAGGCCCGGGATGGCGCGCCAGTAGCTGTCGAGATACCGCTCCTGGTCATGCCACAGGCTGCGGGTCAGCCCCGGCGAGGCGCCGCGGATCACCAGTTCGCCGACGCTGCCGTCCGGCACGGGCTGGCCCGCCGCGTCAGTCACGTCGGCCTGCATGCCGGGGATCGCGCGGCTGAAGGCGCAAGGGCGCAGCGGCAGCACGACCGGGCAGCCGAGAATGCCGCCGCCCACCTCGGTGCCGCCGGAATAGTTGAGGAGCGGCACCCGGCGCGCGCACACGTTCTCGAACGTCCAGTGCCAGGCTTCCGGGTTCCACACCTCGCCGGTCGAAGCGACGACCCGCAGCGACGACAGATCGTGCCGCTCGATCCCGCCGCCACCGGTCTTGATGAAGCCGCGTATCGTCGTCGGCGCCAGGCCGAGGAAAGAGACGCGATGGTCGGCCACCAGGCGCCACATCCGCCCGGGATCGGGGTAGTCCGGAGCACCCTCCGCGAGCAGCAGCGAGGCACCGAGCAACGGCGCACCGATGGCGCAGAGCGGCCCGACCAGCCAGCCCATGTCGCTCAGCCACAGCATCCGGTCGGACGCACGCAGGTCCATGACCAGGCCGAGATCGGCCACCAGCTTCGCCGCGAAACCGCACTGCGTGTGCACCGTGCCCTTCGGCCGGCCGGTCGTGCCGGAGGTGTACATCAGCATCAGCGGCGCATCCGCCGGCGTGCGCTCGATCGGCGCGTCCTCCCGGCGGCCCGCGGTCAGCTCGTGGTACCAGCGGTCGCGCGGCACCGACCACGCCACCGGGGTGCCGAGGCGGCGGACCACGATCACGTGCCGCAGGCCGGGCAGCCCGACCGCCGCCTCGTCGAGCACGGACTTCATCTCCACCACGCTGCCGCGCCGCAGGGTGGCGTCGGCGGTCAGCACCGAGACCGCGCCCGCGTCGCCCAGCCGGTCGGCCAGCGCCGCGGCGCCGAAGCCGGAGAACAGCGGCAGGATCACGGCGCCGATCCGGGCCACCGCCAGCACCGCCGCCACCGCCTCCGGCAGCGCGGGCATATAGAGGCCGATCACATCGCCGGGACGGTGGCCGAGCGCGCGCAGACCATCGGCCAGACGGCCGACCTCGGCGGCCAGCTCGGCATAGGTCCAGCGCCGGATCGCGCCGTCCTCGCCCTCCCACACCAGGGCGTTGCGGTCCCATTGCGGAGTGGCGCGATAGCGGTCGAGGCAGTTCAGCGCCACGTTGGTCATTCCGCCCACGCACCAGCGGGCGAACGGCACGCCGTCGGCGGTGTCCAGCAGGCGCTCGTACGGGCGCTGGAAGGCGAGGCGGGCGAAAATCGCGCCCCAGAACCATTCCGGGTCGGCGTCGGCGCGGCGCAACAGCGCGTCGTAATCCGCAACGCCGTGCTCGCGCATGAAGGCGGCCACGTTGCTGCCCGCCACCAACTCCGGCGACGGATGCCAGATCGCGTCTTCGGCCGCGGCGGGCGCGTGCGAGGTCATGGGTTCGCCTCCCTGGGGCGGCAGCGCATCAACGCCTGGCGCCGCGCCCGGGCGACCAGCTCATCATGCTGGTTGTAGCCGCGGGTCTCGAACTCGACGATCCCGGTGCCCGGCCGCGACTTCGATTCGCGCCGGCTGATCACCTCGGTCTCGGCGCGGAGCGTGTCGCCGATGCGGACCGGCTTCGGAAACGTCACCTCGCCGAAACCGAGATTGCCGAGGGTGGTGCCAAGCGTCAGCTCGTTCACCCCGACGCCGACGACCAGGCCCAGGGTATAGATGCTGTTGACGATCCGCGAGCCGAACATGGTACCACGCGAGAACTCCTCGTCGAGGTGCAGCGGCTGCGGATTATGCGTCAGCGCGCAGAACAGCATGTTGTCCGCGTCGGTGACGGTGCGGGTGATCGCGTGGCGGAAGATGTCGCCCGGCGTCAGTTCCTCGAAGTATTTTCCCTGCGGCGGCGGGTGGATCATCGGCTGGCTCCTGTCACGTGGTCCGATGTCTGGGTGGTTCCGCGCGCCAGGGCGACGATCTCCCGCGCGGTGCGCACATGCGCCAGGTCGATGTGCTCGCCCTGGTAGATGATGGCGCCGCGCCCGGCGCGCACGGCCTCGTCGTAGGCGCGAACCATGCCTTCATAATAGGCGAGCTCCTCGACCGACGGGCTGTATGCCTCGTTCACCACCGGCACGTTGCTCGGGTGCAACACGAATTCGCCGACGAAGCCGAGTTCCCGGTGCTTGCGGGCGGCGCGACGCAGGCCCTCCAGATCGCGGATGTCCTGCCACAGGCCGCCGAGCGGCAGCTTGCCGGCCGCGCGGGCGGCGATCACCGCGGCTGATTTCAGGTGCAGCGATTCCATCCCCTCGGGCGTCCATTGGTAGCCGACCGACCGCTGGACATCGCCGTTCCGGGCGCTGACCCCGGCGATCATGCCCACCCGCTCGCGGCGCGCGATCTCGTAGGCGAACTGGATCGAGCGCGCCGATTCCAGGGTGGCCACCAGCAGCGTGCCGCCGATCGGGCGGCCGTTCCGCAGTTCCGCCTCGGCCAGCATGGCGGAGACCGTGTCGATGTCCTCCGGTCCCTCCGGCTTGGGCAGCACGATGCCTTCCAGCCCCTCGGTCACCACGGCGAGGATGTCCTCGAAACTGTACAGGAACGGGCTGCGGTTGATCCGCACGTGGACGCGCTGCCCGGCGCGGGCCAGCGGGCCGATCCGCCCGCGCGCGATCTCCCGCGCCTGCGCCTTCGCGTCCTCGGGGACGCTGTCCTCGAGATCGAGGATCACCGCGTCGGCACCGTAGCCGGGCACCTTGTCGATCCAGGATTCGCGGATCGCGGGGACGAAAAGGAAGGAGCGGATCGGCTTCACGGGCGGACTCCTGTGCGCGGCGGTGGCGACGTCAGTAGGATTTCGGCAGCCCCAGCACTTTTTCCGCGATGTTCGACAGGATCAGGTGCGGCGTGATCGGAGCGATGCGCACCAGCAAGGCCTCGCGCAGCAGCCGCTCGATGTGGAACTCTTTGGCGTAGCCGTAGCCGCCATGGGTGAGCTGGGCGATCTCGCACGTCTCGACTGCGGCCTGCGCCGCGAGCAGCTTGGCCGCGTTCGCCTCCGGCCCGCAGGGACGTCCCCCATCGTACAGTGCGCCGGCCCGATAGACCATCAGCCGCGCCGCCTCGAGGCTGGCCCAGCAGTTCGCCAGCGGATGCTGGATCGCCTGGTTCTGGCCGATCGGCCGGCCGAACACGATGCGCTCACGCGCATAGCGCGCGGCGCGAAACAGGGCGGCCCGCCCGATGCCCACCGCCTCGGCGCCGACCAGCACGCGCTCCGGATTCATCCCGTGCAGGATGTAGTGGAACCCCTTGCCTTCCTCGCCGATCCGGTCCTCCTCCGGGACTTCCAGTCCGTCGATAAACAGCTGGTTCGAATCGACCGCCTTGCGGCCCATCTTCTCGATCTCGCGCACCTCGATGCGGCTGCGGTCGAGCTTGGTGTAGAACAGGCTGAGCCCTTCGGCGGGCTTGCGTACCGCGTCCGCGGGGGTGGTGCGGGCGAGGATCAGCATGTAGTCGGCGACCTGGGCAGTGGAGATCCAGATCTTCCGGCCCGAGATCACGTAGCGGTTGCCGTCGCGCACCGCCTTGGTGGTCAGCTTGGTGGTGTTCAACCCCGCATCCGGCTCGGTGACGGCGAAGCATGCCTTGGCCTCCCCCTTGATCAGGGGCGGCAGCATCCGCTGCTTCTGCTCGGGCGTGCCGAACACCACCACCGGGTTGAGGCCGAAGATGTTCATATGCACCGAGGAAGCGGCCGACATCGCGCCGCCCGCTTCCGCAATCGTCTGCATCATCAACGCCGCTTCGGTGATGCCGAGGCCGGCGCCGCCGTATTCCTCCGGCATCGCGATCCCGAGCCAGCCGGCGTCGGCGACCGCGCGATAGAATTCCTCGGGGAACCCGCCCTCGGTATCGCGGGTCAGCCAGTAGCGATCGTCGAACCGGCTGCACAAGGCGGCGATCGCGTCCACCAGCTCCTGCTGCGCCCGGCTGATCTCGAAATCCATGCTCTCCTTCCCCCTTCCTCTGGACGCACCCGGGCCGATGGCGCCCGCACCACGGTCTGTTCAGATAAGCGTACACCATTCATAGGTCCGAATGTCAATCCCGGCGACTGTCCACGCGGCGTCAGGAGTCAGTCTACCCGCCAGGCGCCGCGCCGTTGGGGCAGGTCCAGCCGGCCCGCTCCATCCACCAACCG
>JAJXTQ010000055.1 GCA_021783685.1 Pseudomonadota bacterium
ACGCTCGCGGGTCTATGCCTTCACCTATTGTCGATATGACAGCCCTGGAGACCTCGCATGCAGCAAGAATCACTCCAACTTGATGCCGCCGCGGTCCGCGGGATGTTCGACGAACGGCACATCGAGCGCGCGAAAGTCGGTGTGTTCGATATCGACGGGATCCTGCGCGGCAAGTACATGGGGCGCGAGAAGTTCCTGTCCGCGCTCGAGAAGGGATTCGGGTTCTGCGACGTGGTGCTGGGGTGGGACTCCAACGACCAGCTCTGCGACAACGTGCGCTTCACCGGCTGGCACACGGCGTTCCCCGATGCCACCGCGCGCATCTTGCCGGCGACATGCCGCAACATTCCCTTCGAGCCGGACACCCCGCTTTTCCTCGCGGAGTTCTCCGGTGCCGCCGAGGCGATTTGCCCGCGCGGCACCCTGCGGCGGGTGCTAGACCGGGCCGCGCGCCTTGGCTACAGCACGCACGCCGCGGTCGAGTACGAGTTCTTCCTTTTTAAGGAAACGCCCGAGTCAGTGCGCAACAAAGGCTACCGCGATCTGCAGACACTCACGCCGGGCAACTTCGGGTACTCGGTGCTACGCAACTCGGTGCACGCGGAGTTCTACCAGGCGCTGCTCGATCTCGCCTCCGCCATGCGTATGCCTATCGAGAGTCTGCACACCGAGACCGGTCCCGGGGTGCTCGAAGCCGCCCTCGCATACTGTGGGGCGCTCGAGGCGGCGGACCGCGCGGCGTTGTTCAAGACCTTCGCGAAAGTGCTGGCGCAACGCCACGGCCTGATGGCGACCTTCATGGCCAAGTGGTCGAACCGTTATCCCGGCCAGAGCGGACACCTGCACCTGTCGCTGCAGCGCGCCGACGGTGCGCCGGTCTTTCACGATCCGGCCCGGCCGCACGAGATATCAGACGAGATGCGCTGGTTCATCGGCGGACAGCAGGCGCTCATGCCGGAGTGCCTGGCGATGGTCGCCTGCACCGTCAACAGCTACTCGCGCCTCGTCCCCGGTTACTGGGCGCCGACCTCGGCGACCTGGGGCGTGGAGAATCGCACCACGGCGCTGCGCGTCATCCGCGGGGGTGCCTCCAGCCAGCGCGTGGAGTATCGCATTGCGGCCGCCGACATCAATCCCTACCTGGCGCTCGCCGCGGCCATCGGCACCGGTCTGTGGGGCATCGAGCACCGCATCGAGCCCGATGCGCCGATGGTGGGCAATGCCTATGACCGTGAGCATCCGCCGCACCGCCGGCTGCCGGCGACGCTGGAGGAGGCGGCCGAGCGGCTGCTCTCATCCGAGGCAGCGCGCGAGCTGTTCGGGAACGCCTTCGTCGAGCACTTCGCCGCCACCCGGCAATGGGAGGAGCGGGAATTTCGCAAGGCGATCACGGATTGGGAGTTGTCCCGTTACTTCGAGATCATTTGAGAGTCCCTCATGAGCACCCTGTTACAGACCATCAGTCCCGTCGATGGCCGCGTATATGTCGAGCGGCCGTTGGCCGACACGAAGGCCATTGACGCGGCGCTCGAGGCGGCGCGGCGCGCTCAGGTTACCTGGGCCGCCACGCCGGTCGCGACCCGAGTGGCGCTGCTTGGCCGCGCGGTCGATGTGTTCATCGCCAAGACCTCCGTCATCGCTGAAGAGATCGCCTGGCAGATGGGCCGGCCCGTAGCGCACGCCCCCGGCGAGGTTCGCGGCTTCGAGGAACGCGCCCGCTACATGCTGGGCATCGCCGAGCGCGCGCTTGAGCCCATCGATCCCGGACCGAAGCCGGGCTTCGTGCGGCGGATCAAGCGCGCGCCGCTCGGCGTCGTGGCGGTGGTCGCGCCCTGGAATTATCCCTACCTGACGGCGGTGAACGCGGTGATTCCGGCCCTCGCCGCCGGCAACGCCGTCGTCCTCAAACATTCGCATCAGACGCCGCTGTGCGCGGAGCGCTTCGCCGAGGCATTCGCCGCCGCCAGCCTGCCGGTCGGCGTGTTCCAGTTCCTGCATCTGTCCCACGAGGACACCTCGCGCCTGATGGGCGACCCGCGACTCGGCAGCGTGTGTTTCACCGGTTCGGTCGCGGGCGGCAAGGCGGTAGTCGCGGCCACTGCGGCGGGCTTCGCGACCTCGGGCCTGGAGCTCGGCGGCAAAGATCCCGCGTATGTGCGCGCCGACGCCAACCTGGAGCACGCCATCGAATCGCTGACCGATGGCGCGTTCTTCAACGCCGGCCAGTCCTGTTGCGGTATCAAGCGTATCTACGTGGCTGCGCCGCTCTACGAGCGCTTCGTGGAAGGGGTGGTCGGATTGGCGAGCCGCTACCGCCTCGGCTCGCCGCTCGACCCCCAGACGACCCTTGGGCCTGTGGTGCGAGCCGCAGCCGCGGATCATGTCCGCTCGCAGGTCGACGCGGCGGTGGCCGCGGGCGCCCGACAGCTCGTCGAGGGCCGCCACTTCCCTCGGGACGAGCGCGGCACGCCCTACCTCGCGCCACAGGTGCTCGTCGACGTCGATCACTCGCACACGATCATGTGTGAAGAAACCTTCGGTCCGGCGGTCGGCATCATGAAGGTCTCATCCGACGAGGAAGCCATCCGGCTGATGAACGACAGCGCCTTCGGGCTGACGGCGGCAGTCTATTCCGCAGACCCAGAGCGGGCCGAGCAGATCGGTGATCGCCTCGAGACCGGTACGGTGTTTCTGAATCGCTGCGACTATCTCGATCCGGCGCTCGCCTGGACCGGAGTGAAGCATTCGGGCCGCGGCTGCACGCTCTCCCGCGTCGGCTACGAGTACCTGACACGTCCCAAGTCCTACCATCTCCGGGTGCAACTATGATGACTTCCTGGCACGCCAACTGGAACTACCCGACCCGGATCTGGGCCGGACCGGGCCGCATCGCCGAGCTCCCCAAGGCCTGCACCGAGCTCGGCATCCGCCGGCCGCTGCTCGTCACGGACATCGGCCTGCTGCGCCATCCCATGATCAGCGCCGCGCTCAAAACGCTGCCCGGCGCTGCGCTGTTCGGCGAAGTCAAAGGCAACCCCACAGGAGCCAATGTGGAAGCGGGCCTCGCCGCCTATCGTTCTGCGGGGCATGACGGCGTGGTGGCCTTCGGCGGCGGCTCGGCGCTCGATGCAGGCAAGGTCATCGCCTTCATGAGCGGCCAGCGCCGGCCGATGTGGGACTTCGAGGACATCGGCGACTGGTGGACGCGCGCCGATCCGGCCGGGATCGCCCCGGTGGTCGCGGTGCCCACGACGGCGGGCACGGGCTCCGAGGTCGGCCGCGCCAGCGTCATCCTCAACGAGGCGACCCACCAGAAGAAGATCATCTTTCATCCGCGGATGATGCCGGGCATCGTGATCAGCGATCCCGGCCTCACCACCGGCCTACCCGCGCACGTTACCGCGGCCACGGGCTTGGATGCCTTCGTGCATTGCTTCGAAGCGTACTGCGCGCCGGGGTTCCACCCCCTCGCCGACGGCCTCGCCCTCGAGGGCATGCGCCTGATCGCCCGGTACCTGCTCCTGGCCTATGCGCGGGGTGACGACCTGGAGGCGCGCGCCAACATGCTGGCGGCGGCATCCATGGGTGCCGCCGCCTTCCAGAAGGGCCTGGGCGCCGTGCACGCCATCGCCCATCCGGTCGGCTCGTGGTTCGACACCCATCATGGCCTGACCAACGCCGTGATCCTGCCGTACGTCATGCGCCACAACCGCGCCGCCATCGCGGACAAGACTGTGATTATCGCCCGTCAGCTTGGCCTCGCCGCGCCCGGGTTCGACAGCCTGTTCGACTGGGTGCTCGAGTTCCGCCGCGCTCTGGGCATTCCGCACACGTTGGCGCAAATCGGCGTCTCCCTCGACAACGCCGCGGTCATCGGCGCGGAGGCGGCCGCCGACCCCTCGGCCGGCGGCAACCCGATTCCCGTGGAGGCGGTCGCGCTCGAGCGGATCTTTCGCGCGGCGGTCACCGGGGACCTCGACGCGGCAGCCTGATGTCATGAGCGCGCCTCGCGTCCTGGTGGTCGATGGCAACGTGGCGGACATCCGTCGCAGGCAGATCGAGGCGGTCGGCTACGACACTGCGACCAGCTATGCCCGCGTCCTGCGGCGTTTGCGCCCGGACCTCGAGTGCGACATCGCGTACCCGGCGGACGTGCACCCCGTGGCGGAGCTTGCGGGCGCACTCGATCGCTACGACGGCGTGGCGATCACCGGCTCGGCGCTGTGCATCGCCGACGGCGGCCCCGCCGTCGAGCGGCAGATCGATCTGGCGCGCAGCGTGTTCGATCGCGGGGTGCCGTTGTTTGGTAGCTGCTGGGGACTGCAGGTGGCAGTTGCGGCCGCGGGCGGGGTCGTCGAGCGCAATCCCCGTGGCCGGGAATTCGGCTTCGCGCGACGGATCCTGCTGACCGAGGCGGGCCGCGCACACCCGCTGTTCTCGGACAAGCCGGCAGTGTTCGAGGCCCCGACCGTGCACCGCGATCACGTCGCGAGACTGCCCGAGGGTGCGCAGGTGCTGGCCGTCAACGAGATGGGAGTGCAGGCGGCGACGTTCAGTCACCGCCGGGGAACGTGCTGGGGCGTGCAATACCACCCGGAATACGACTACGGAGACATCCGCGCCGTCGCGCAACGCTACGGGACGGCGCTGGTCGATGCCGGCCTGTTCGCTGGCCCAGAGGATCTCGATGATTTCGCGGCCGACATGGCGGCGCTGCAGGCCGATCCGGCGTGCGAGGCGCTGCTGTGGAAACACGGCCTGGGACCCGCCATGCGCGCCGAGCCGCTGCGCCTGCGGGAACTCGCCAACTGGCTGACCCTGCAGGTCGAGCCGCGCGCCTGCTCCCGCTGAGAGGATCGGCGCCGGCAACCGGAGCAGATTGACAATGGGGGGCTTCCCATGGTGCAAGCAGAGCCGCAGCTGTCCCGCTCCCTGAGCGGCCTCCACTTGTGGGGCATCGCCGTGGGACTGGTCATCTCCGGAGAGTACTTCGGTTGGAGTTACGGCTGGGCGCAGGCCGGGACGCTCGGCTTCCTTGTGACCACGGCGCTGATCGCCGTGATGTATACCACGTTCATCTTCAGCTACACCGAGCTCACCACCGCCATCCCGCACGCCGGCGGCCCGTTCGCGTACAGCTACCGTGCCTTCGGCCCCGTCGGCGGATACCTGGCGGGATTCGCGACGCTGGTGGAATTCGTGTTCGCGCCGCCAGCGATCGCGCTCGCCATCGGAGCCTACCTGCACGTGCAGTTCCACACTCTGGACGCGCGTATGGCCGCGGTGGGCGCCTACGCGGTGTTCATGACGCTCAACATCGTCGGGGTGATGATCGCCGCGACCTTCGAGCTGGTCATCACGCTCCTCGCCATCGCCGAGCTCGTCGTTTTCATGGCGGTGGTCGCTGGCGGCTTCAGCTGGGCGCATTACGTTCATCTCGGCTGGGCGGGACATGCGCACCCGTCCGCGGCCATGTTTGGGGGGATCTTCGCCGCGATCCCGTTCGCGATCTGGTTCTTCCTCGCCATCGAGGGGGCGGCCATGGCGGCCGAGGAGGTCAAGAACCCCTCGCGCACCATTCCTCCGGCTTACATCGGCGGCATCATCACCCTGTTGGCACTCGCCTTCGGCACCATGATATTCGCCGGCGGGGCGGGCGACTGGCGCCGGCTCGCCAACATCAACGACCCCCTGCCGCGGGCGATGATGATCGTCGTGGGGGAGAACAGCGGCTGGATGCACCTGCTGGTGTGGATCGGACTCCTCGGGCTCATCGCCTCGTTCCACGGCATCATCATGGGCTACTCGCGGCAGATCTTCGCGCTCGCCCGCGCGGGCTTCCTGCCGGGGTTCCTCGGGCGTGTACACAAGCGGTGGCGGACACCTTACGTCGCGGTGCTCGCGGGCGGCGCCGTGGGCATCGCGGCCATCTACTCCGACAAGGTGATCACCATCGCGGGGCAGTCGCTCACGGCGAGCATCGTGACGCTGTCGGCGCTGGGGGCCATCGTCATGTACATCGTAAGCCTCGCGAGCCTGCTGCGCCTGAGGCGGTGCGCGCCGGACTTGCCGCGGCCCTTCCGCACACCGCTGTTCCCGGTCTTTCCGCTGATGGCGCTGGTGCTGGCGGTCATCTCGCTCATTTCGATCGTCTATTACAATCCGCAGCTCGCGGTCATATTCGTCGTGCTCAGCACGCTCGGCGGAGCGGCCACCCGGTATCGCCTGCGGCGCCGGGGTCTGAACGGGGACGATGCGCTGCTGCGGACGGGGGACTCACGGCAGATGGCGCCCGAAGCCGATTCCGAATAGACGCGCCCCGGCCGGCGCACATGCGGCATGCAGCGGCGCAATACGGCTGTCACGAAACTCATAGCGTAAAGGCGGATTCAATGAACCGATCACCTCGAAGAAGCCCGGCCACATCCATCCGGATTTCCAAGGCGGCAGTCCTGCTCGCGAGCCTCGCGTTCGCCCTGCCCGCGCCAAGCCTTGCGGCCGCCCGTGGCGGCAAGGCCGCTACGGAGCATACCCTGACCCCGATCAAACACGTCATCCTGATCATCGGGGAGAACCATACCTTCGACAACCTGTTCGCGACCTACGTGCCCCCCAACGGCCAGACGGTGTGGAATCTGCTGTCCATGGGAATCGTGACAGCGAACGGCACGCCCGGCCCCAACGCCGCGCTCGCCCGCCAGTGGCAGGCCACCGACACGACGGTCTATTCGTCCGATCCGACCCACACACAGCCGCTCGCCGCGCTGCCGGCCCTGAACACGGCCGATGCGGTGGCAAAGCCGCGTTTCGCCACGGTCGAGCAGGCCGCGCTTCGCGAGCCCGGCCTGTCGCCCGGCGATGAACGGCTGCTGCTGACGGGCACCACGGGCCAGCCCGCGGACGTGATCGACAAGCGCTTCCCGAGCCAATTCCCGAACGCGCCCATCGACGTCACCCGTTACATCCCCTATGACTCGTACTGGGTCAGTCCGGTGCATCGCCTGTTCCAGATGCGCCAGGAACTCGATTGCTCGCCCGCGGCCATGACTGCGGTCAATCCGAGTGGCTGCCGCGCGGACCTGTTCCCCTGGGTGGAGCTTACCGTGGGCGCAGGCTCGAGCGGCGCCCCGCGGCCCGAGAACTACAATGAGCAGACGACGCAAGAAGGCCCCGCGGCCATGGCGTTCTACAACATGGCGCGCGGCGACGTCCCCTATCTCGCCAAGCTGGCGCGTGAGTACGCCCTGGCGGACAACTATCACCAGGCGGCGCTCGGTGGTACCGGCGCCAATCACGTCATGCTCGGCTACGGCACGCTTATCTACTACGCGGACCACCGGGGCCAGCCGGCCCGGCCGCCCTTCAACCAGATCGAGAACCCGAACCCCGCGCCGGGTACCAACAATTGGTATGTCCAGGACGGCTACAAGGGCGGTTCCTACACCGAGTGCGCCGACCCCGCCCAACCCGGCGTGGCGGCGGTGGACAAATACCTCGCGGCCTTGCCCTACGCGGCGTTCAACCACGGCGACTGCCGGCCAGGGGCGTATTACCTGGTCAACAACTATGAGCCCGGCTACCACGGCAACGGCACGCCAGCGCTGCTCGGTGCGGATCATTTCACCGTCCCGCCCACCCGGCAGGGCAACATCGCGCTGCTCATGAGCCGCTACCACGTCAGCTGGAAGTACTACGGTGAAGGCTGGCAGGGCGGCCGATTGCGCCCGCACCTCGGGCGCTTCTGCCGCATCTGCGACCCGTTCCTCTATTCGACGCAGATCATGACCAACCCCGCGCTGCGCGCGGACAACGCCGGCATCCACGCCCTGTATGCCGATATCCGCAGCGACACTCTGCCCGACGTCTCCTTCGTCAAACCGGATGAGCTGCTCGACGGACACCCGGCCTCCTCCAAGGTGGATCTGCTGGAGGGATTCATCCGCAAGATCATCGACATGGTTCGCTCGCGGCCGGCTCTCTGGAAAGATACCGCAATCATGATCACCATGGACGAAGGCGGCGGGTTTTGGGACGAGGGGTACGTGCAGCCGATCGACTTCTTCGGCGATGGCACCCGGGTGCCACTCATCGTGGTGTCGCGCTACTCACGCGGAGGACGGGTGGTCCACACTTATTACGATCACGTCTCGTTCGACAAGTTCGTGGAGGCCAACTGGGAGATCGGTCAGCGCATCTCCCGCTACAGCCGCGACAACCTGCCGGACCCCATCGCCTCGCCCGCCAGTCCTTACGTGCCGCTCAACGCGCCAGCGATCGGCGACCTGATGGGCATGTTTCAGTTCAAGGTCCATGGGCCGCACGGCGGTTGATCGGCGATCCAGCGAGGCCCCGTACACATCGGCTGTAGTCCGCAAAATTCCATTTAAGCGGCGACAAGACTGTACTCGTGGTGGAGTCCGCCGAGAATGGGGTTGGCGCGGACGGAATAGGTTTCACCACGGCGATGACGTGAGACGGACTTCGGGAGGGCGATGGTCGGAGGATCCGGAATCCCCGGTCCCAAAGACATATGCGGTCGGCCGCGGTTGTAGTGCTGAATCCATGTTTTCAGCAACGTACGCAAATGCGATTCGGAGAGCGGAATCACCCAGTCCAGGCACTCCCTGCGTAATGTGCCGATGACCTGCTCGCAGAGGGCATTCATCTTCGGACAGTGAGGGGCGGAGCGCAGTACACGGAGTCCCAGAGCCTGGACCGATTCATCGAGCCCGGGGGAGAAGATACTGTCCCGGTCGTGGAGCAGGAGTAAGCGTCCGGGCAACACACCTGCCTTCTGAGGCGGGGAGATAAGAGGATACGTGTCCACCTAAATTGGAGTGGACACGTGAACACTACGGTCTTAGAGCGGCGCCGCCGGCGCCGGCACA
>JAJXTQ010000056.1 GCA_021783685.1 Pseudomonadota bacterium
CCTGCCGGATGTCGCGCGCCTGGAGTGGCTGCGCCTGGTGGCGCTGCACGCTGCCGATGCCGAGCTGCTGGCCGCCGAGCGCATCGCGGCCCTCTTGGCCGAGCAGCCGGACCTCGCCGGCTGGCGGCTGCGCCTGCACCCCTCGTTCGCCGTGCTGCGCACGGACTACGCCGCCGTCTCGATCTGGGCGGCGCATCAGGGCGCCGGGGAGTTGGCCGCGCTCGATCCGGATCAGGGCGAGAGCGCCTGGATCGTGCGCCCGGATCTGGAAGTGGCAGTGATTCCGGTCGACCCGGCCGCGGGTGCATTCGCTGCCGCGCTGCTCGAAGGGCTACCGCTCGCCGCCGCCATCGCGGCCGTGCACGAGGCGGGCCTGCACCTCGATCTGCCGGCCACGCTGGCCGGCCTGATCCGCGCCCGCGCGCTCGTTTCCCTCGATCCGCCTGGAGAGACCGCCGCATGAAGCCCGCAACCACGGTGGCGCCGACGCCATGGCCTGCCCGCCCGCTGGCCGGACTGATCGATCTGTTGGGGCGTATTCCGGACAGCCTGATCGCCCTGATAGGCCGGTTTTCCATTGCCGCCGTGTTCTGGCTGTCCGGTCAGACCAAGGTCGAAGGGCTGGCGATCGATCTGGTCCAGGGCACGTTCAGCCTGGGCTGGCCGCATCTGTCCGATGCGGCGCTGTCGCTGTTTCAGGAGGAATATGCGCTGCCGCTGATTCCGCCGGCTTGGGCGGCGGTCATGGCCGCCATCGCCGAGCATGTGCTGCCGATCCTGCTCCTGGCCGGTCTCGCCACGCGGTTCGCCGCGTTGGGCCTGCTCGGCATGACGCTGGTGATCCAGTTGTTCGTCTATCCCGGCGCGTACCCGACCCATGGAGTGTGGGCCGCGGTGTTGCTGTATCTCGTCGCAAAAGGGCCGGGCAAGCTGTCGGTCGATGCCTGGATCGCGCGGCGCTACCGCCGGAGCGGCTGAGAGCGCGGCGGATCAGGGCTGCGGGTCCTTGTCGTCCGGGAACCGAACGTCACCATCGAGCAGGGAAAACCGCCGTGAGGCCTCACGCAGAACGTCGATCTGCCGGTTGAAGCGCCGGCAGCCGCTGCACACCGCCAGATGCATGCGCAAGGCCATGCGCTCCCTCACCGACAGCGGGCGCTCCCGCGCCTCGGACATCAAACGGGTGCTTTCACGGCAGCTCGGCATCACCGCACCTCCCCGAACCAGTGGTTTTCCAGACACACCCGCAAACGCAGGCGCGCGCGGTGCAGCGTCACATGCAGATTGGTCTGCGAAATCCCGAGAACCTTACACATCTCCTCGGCATCCAGATCAAGGAACTCGCGCATCATGAACATCCGGCCCTGGCGCGGCGACAGGCCGTCCAGACAGGCGGCGAAAATCTGCCAGAACTGATCATCCTCGAAACTGCGCTCGGGATCACCCCACCTCCGGGGCAGTTGCTCGGCGCGCCAATGCCCCGTCTCGTCGAACAATCGATCGAGCCATTCATCGTCGCCGGCCTCCTCATCGACCATGCGGCCGGGCTCCACCCAGCGCCGGCGCTGACGCAGGGCATCGACGATCTTGTTCTTCAGGATCGCGAACATCCAGGTCTTGAACGCCGCCTGGCCGCGAAAGGCCGCCACATTCTTCAGCGCGCTGACCAGCGCCTCCTGCACCACATCTTCGGCCAGATGCGCATCGTTCAACTGCAGGCGGGCGAACCGCAGCATCTGGCGGCGCAGATCCGCGATGAAGGCCGGATTCTGCAGGTGATCGGCGGCATCGCGGGATCTGTCCGGTTCCGACATCGTCGAACACTCTTCGTTGGTGAGTCCGCCTGAACCATGACAAGGCACGTCCGGGCGCCGGCCGTGCCTGCGGCGCTGCGGTGGCCGGCTGAGTTTACGTCGTCCGGGGCAAGGCGCCACCAACCGAACTGGCGGAGCGATCATGGCGCCCTTCCGCGAGCAACGGGATCCGATCGCCGGCGCAGCGTTGCCGAGAATACGGCGCCGAAGGCCTTGCCCGCGATCGCATCGTCCACGGACGCTCGGCCAGACGTCGTCGATGTCGGGACCGCCCCCGCTGCGCGCCGCCGCCGCCAAGGACGCTTACCACTCATCCGCTCGCCCTCGGAGACCCGCATCGTCCGCAGAAGACGGCCCTCCTCACGCTCCGCCGACCCATTGGCCTCCGCATTTGCCGGTTTCGCCTGCGGGCCGCGAAGGGTTTTTCTTCCTGCCGTGTTTAAGCATCGAACCGGCTGCAATCGGTCCGGTTCAGCGTCGTCGACTGGAGGAATCGAAATGATCAAACGAAGAATGTCCTTGATGATCGGATTCATGGTCGCCGGTAGCATCACCACGTTCGCCTCTGCTCAGCCGGGGGACCGGATGCTCGAGCGTTTCGACGCGGATCGGGATGGTGCGCTGTCAGCCGGGGAAATCCAGACGATGAGAGGCACTCTGTTCGATCGCTTCGACGACAACGGTGATGGCGTTCTGGATGCCCAGGAACAAAAAAGCCTATCGGATCGGTTCAAGCGTGCTGCCGCAATGGGCGCGGAACTGCTGCCACGAGCCGACACCGACCACGACGGTCGGTTGACGCGCGAGGAATACCTGCAGTCTCCCCGGCCCGCGATGGAGCGGGCGGATACCGATCACGACGGGCGTCTGACCCGGGAGGAGATCGTCGCCGCGCGCGCAGTTCAAGCGCGGGCAATGACGTGCTCGGATTGATGGAAACTCGACCTATCATCTTTGGAGATTGTTGCTGATGAAAACCAATGCAAGCCTGAAATTCGGCGCCGGTCTGATGCTGGCCCTGCTCCTCGCCGGCTCCATCGCGCAAGCACAGGAAGCCCCGCCGGAATCCAAGCGGCGAGTGGATGACCGCATCGATCGTCGCCTTGAGCGCCGCGGTACGGATGAATCCCTGCGTCGGGTCGATGACCGCCTGGATCGCCGCGTCGAGCGTCGCCAGGAAATCCGGACGGGCATTGAAAACCGGGTGCAGAGCCGCACGGCGAACTGAGTCATGCGAATCTAGACTTCGTTTCATATCACCGCATGGTGCCTCGGCTGGGGATCGGGACCGACCCGGTCTCCAGCCGGAGCCTGAGCCTGTTTCGGAATGGCGACGGATTTGTGGATGGCGCATCGGATGATGATTTGGTGGCACGGGCAGGGAAAGGCGATCGCAGCGCTTTTACCGAACTGGTCGAGCGGCACAGTGCCTTCGTCTATGCCTTGGCTTATCGCGTCTTGCTGTCGCGTGCGGATGCACAGGATGTGACCCAGGAAGTCTTCATCCGCATGTGGCGCGACGCCCCACGATGGCGCGCCGGACAGGCCCGCTACCAGAGCTGGGTCTACCGGGTGGCTTTCAATCTGAGTTTGAATCACCGGCAGCGTGTCCAACAGCGACACACCCCGCTGGATGACCTGTCGTTGGAGGATTTGGTCACCGAGACGACGCCGGAGCAGTCTGCCGACGAGGCCCAGTCCAAAGCGGCCCTCGAGCAGGCCATCGCGTCACTGCCGATGCAACAGCGGATTGCGCTGCAACTGCGCTATGGGGGCGAGCTCAGCGTTGCCGAGGTCGGACAGATCATGAACGTGTCGGCCAAGGCGGCGGAATCCTTGCTGGTGCGCGCTCGCCGCGAACTGAGGAGCCGTTTCGTCAGCGAACGGGAGGAAAGACCATGAATACGCCATCGCCCATCGAGCGCTGGGTCATCCGTTACGGAGCCGATTCGGCGCAGTGGCCGCTCTGGACGAGGTGGCGCTATCGCCGACTCGTGCGGCATCGTCCCGAACTCGAGAACGAACTGATCGGGCTGATCCGCGAGGAAGCGGCGTTGCGTCGCGCCCTTCACGCCGACCGGTTGCCGGCAGACCTGGCATGGCTTGCGGCCATCCCCCAAGGTCACGCCCAGACTGCGCGCGGCGCCGAGCCTGCAATCGGACGCGTCTCGCGCGTACTTTCGATGCGTTACGCCGCTGGGGCCGTGGCGGCTGCAGCGAGTCTGGTCCTGGGTTTCTATCTCGGGCTGGGTGGCGTTGGTCCGGGACAGCCGCATGTCGATGCCGATCCGTTCCTGTCGCCCGATGAACTGCTGACCATCGAACTGCTCAAAGGTGGCGCATGAACAAAGCGCGGCTCCTGCCAGTGTTCCTGCTGGCGTCGGTAATGCTCAATCTCCTGTTGGCTGGTGTCGTCATCGGAAAGTGGTCGGCGCAGCAACCCTTGGGCGGTGCCGGGCAGGTCGTCCGGGCCTTTCTGCAGGCGATACCCGCCGAGACACGCCCCATTCTGGCGCAGGAAACGCTTGCCCGCCGCGCCGCACTCCGACAGCAACTGACCCGACTGCGCGCCGCGCGCGCAGCCATCACCCGGGAAATCCAGCGCGATCCTCTGGACGAGGCAGCCTTGGACGCCGCGTTTTCGGAACTGAACGACGCGGCGATCGGCCTGCGCAGTGTGATCCAGGAGACCGCCGTGGCCGTGATCCGCCGATCGTCCGCGCAATCGCGCCGGGAATGGGCCGCAAGCCAGGGGGCGCATTGGTCCGACATGGACGCTGCGACGCCGCCGCTGGAGCCGGAGTGATGTTCGCCTTCCAGGGTTGATGCATCGCCACGCGCTCTACGCCGGTCGCAGGCGCTGTGGTCGGCCCGCGCGCTGCCCCGGACGCTGCCGGACTCCGATCGACCCAGGAGCGCCCGTCTGTATGGGGCAGGGGCATCCGTTCGTGTACATTGATCGCTGAATTCTCGCGACGCGCCGTGATTCGGACAGGTCCTGAAAAATCCCATGCAGATCGCCAGCTGGAACGTCAATTCGCTGAAAGTGCGCCTGCCGCATGTGCTCGACTGGCTGCGGGTGAATCCCGTGGACGCGCTGGCGCTGCAGGAGACCAAGCTGACGGACGGCCTGTTTCCGGTCGATGCCCTGCGGGAGGCCGGTTACGCGGCGGTGTTCGCCGGCCAGTCGGCCTACAACGGCGTGGCGGTGCTGGGCCGGCTGCCGATGACGGCGGTGCGCACCGGCCTGCCCGGCTTCGACGATCCGCAGCAGCGCGTGCTGGCCTGCACCATCGGCCCGCTGCGGCTGATCAATCTCTATGTGCCCAACGGCCAGTCGGTGGACAGCGACAAGTACGTCTACAAGCTCGAATGGCTCGCTCGCCTGCGCGACTACCTGCAAGCCGAACTGGCCGAGCATCCCTATCTGGCAGTGGTAGGCGACTTCAACATCGCCCCGGATGACCGGGATGTGCACGACCCCGCGGCCTGGACCGGGCAGGTGCTGTGCAGCGAGCCGGAACGCGCCGCCCTGCAGCGCCTGCGCGATCTGGGATTCACCGACAGCCTGCGCCTGCACGAGCAGGGCGGCGGGATCTACAGCTGGTGGGACTACCGGATGATGGCCTTTCGCCGCAAGCGCGGCTTGCGCATCGATCTGATCCTGGTCAGCGCCGCACTGGCGGAGCGGTGCGTGGAAAGCCGCGTGGACCCGACACCGCGGGGGTGGGAGCGGCCATCGGATCACGCGCCGGTGATCGCGCGATTCGTCCCGCTCGATCAGGCTTGAGGCCGGCGTGACCAGCCATCGACCCGGCGCTCCAGACAACTGGGCATCGGATGAAACGACGCTTTCCCCAGCGGCATGCTCAGAGCCCAGGGCTAAGGCGCGCATTCCCGGGAAGACCCGGTCGCCGCAGCCGCGATGCAGTGATTTGCCATCATCCGCACCTCCGGAGCCCTCATGCCGAATTTCGTGACGCATCAAATCAATGTGCTGACGTCCGTATTGTCGTCCACGCTCGGCCTGTGGCGAGGCACCAGCGTGATCGCGCCGTCGGTCCGGGCGCCAGCGCCGGAACGTTTGCTCAAGCTCTACGATATGGAGGGTTGCCCCTATTGCCGGGCGGTGCGCGAGGCGCTGACCGCGTTGCATCTGGACGCGGAAATTTATCCCTGCCCCAAGGGCGGCACGCGGTTTCGTCCTGAAGTCGTTGCTCTGGGCGGCAAGGCGCAGTTTCCCTATCTGGTCGACCCCAACACCGACACCCGGATGTATGAATCCGAGGCGATCATCGCCTACCTGTTTCGCACTTACGGCGGACGTGAGGTGCCGGCCTACTACCGGGGCGTTTTCCTCAAGCAAATCGGCAACGCCCTGGGAACCGTGGTGCGCGGCCTGCGCGGCATTCGGGGGCGGCCGGCCCGAACGCCGGCGCAATTGCTGCACTTGTGGAGTTTCGAATCCAGTCCATATTCGCGGCTGGTGCGCGAACGGCTCACGGAACTGGAACTGCCCTATGTCCTGCACAATGTCGGCAAGGAGCGCTGGCAGGAAATGGGGCCGGCGGCACGGCGCATCCAGAGCGGGCCATTCAAGCCGGTGCCCGGCGGCAAGCGCGCGGCACATTTCGCCCGCACCGGCCACATGCAGGTGCCCTATCTCGAGGACCCCAACACCGACCTGCGGCTGCTGGAGTCGGCCGACATCCTCGCGTATCTGGAACGTACCTACGGCGCTTGAGCCTCTGCGCAACGCGGCGCCGCATGGGCAAGCACAGCCTGCGCCACTATACTGGCCGCCTGATCGTTCCCCTGCCATTGCGGATCGTCCTCATGTCGCTTGCGCGCCTCGTGCTGCTGTCCCTGAGCCTGCTGCCGATCGCCGGTTGCGGCCAGAAAGGCGATCTTTACCGACCCGACGCGGCACGGCCCGCGGAGCAGCCGGCGACGCCGCCGGCCGCAACGCCTGCCGTACCCGATCCGCTTGCCACCGAGTAGCCGCTGACCCATGGACCATTTTCACTATCGCGACGGGCGACTGCATGCCGAGGACGTCGATCTGGAGGCGCTGGCCGCGGCCTACGGCACACCGGCCTATGTCTATTCGCGCGCCACGCTGACCCGCCATTTCCGCGTGATGACCGAGGCGCTGGGCGATCAGCCGCATCTGATCTGCTATGCGGTGAAGGCCAATGCCAATCTGGCGGTGCTGAACGTGCTCGCCCGCCTGGGCTCGGGCTTCGACATCGTCTCGGGCGGCGAGCTGGCGCGCGTGCTGCAGGCCGGCGGCGATCCGGCCCGGATCGTGTTTTCCGGGGTCGGCAAGCGCGCGGCGGAACTGGAACACGCGCTCTCGGTCGGCATCCGCTGCTTCAATGTCGAGTCGATCGCCGAACTCGAGCGACTCGATCGCATCGCCCGTGCCCACGGCGTCGCTGCGCCGGTGTCGCTGCGCGTCAATCCCGACGTGGACGCGCAGACCCATCCCTACATCGCCACGGGCCTGAAGGACAACAAGTTCGGCATCGCCATCGCCGAGGCGGAAGCGGCCTATGCACTGGCGGCCGACGCGCCCGGCATCCGCGTGGTGGGCGTGGATTGCCACATCGGCTCGCAGCTCACCCGGACCGCGCCCTTCGTCGACGCCCTGGATCGCGTGCTGCAACTGGTCGACCGGCTGGCCGAGCGGGGGATCGCGCTGCAGCATCTGGACGTCGGCGGCGGGCTGGGCATCCGCTACCGGGACGAAACGCCGCCGGATCCGGCGGCGTATGCCGCGGCGCTGCGCGAGCGATTGCACGGCCGGGCGCTGGAGCTGGTCCTGGAGCCGGGCCGCGTGCTGGTCGGCAACGCGGGCGTCCTCCTCACCCGGGTCGAGTACCTCAAAGACCAGAGCGAGCGACACTTCGCCATCGTCGATGCGGGCATGAACGATCTGCTGCGTCCGGCGCTGTACCAGGCCTGGCAGGAAATCGTGACGGTGCGCGAGCAACCGGACCGGGCCGAGGCGGTCTACGACGTGGTCGGGCCGGTGTGCGAAACGGCTGATTTCCTGGGCAAGGCACGGCCGCTGCGCATCGCCGAGGGCGATCTGCTCGCGGTGCGCTCGGCGGGCGCCTATGGCTTCGTCATGGCCTCGCAGTACAACGCGCGGCCTCGGCCACCGGAGCTGTTGGTGGACGGCGACCGCGTGCATGTGGCGCGCGCGCGCGAGTCCGTCATCGATCTGTGGGCGGGCGAAAGCGTGCTGCCGGATTGAGCCGGCCATGACGCTGCCACCTGCCCCGCCCGTGCCGCTGGTCCTGGTGGACGGCTCCGGCTACCTCTACCGCGCCTTCCACGCCCTGCCGCCGCTCAGCACGCGCGACGGCCGTCCCACCGGCGCGGTGCTGGGCGTCTACAACATGCTGCGCAAGCTCGTCCAGGAGCTGCAGCCGCAGCGCCTGGCGGTGGTGTTCGATGCGCGCGGCAAGACCTTCCGCGACGAACTGTTCCAGGCCTACAAGGCGCATCGGCCCGCCATGCCGGACGATCTGGCCCGCCAGGTCGAGCCGCTCAAGGCGCTGATCCGCGCCATGGGCGTGCCGCTGCTGGAAGTCGCCGGCGTGGAGGCGGACGACGTCATCGGCACCCTCGCCCGGCAGGCGGCGGCGCTCGGGCTCGATACCGTGATCTCCACCGGCGACAAGGACATGGCGCAACTCGTCGACGGGCATGTCGCCCTGGTCAACACCATGACCGGCAGCTGGCTCGACCGCGCCGCCGTGATGGCCAAGTTCGGCGTGCCGCCCGAATGCATCGTCGACTACCTGGCCCTGGTCGGTGACAGCAGCGACAACATCCCGGGCGTGCCCCAGGTCGGACCCAAGACGGCGGCCAAATGGCTCGGCGCCTACGGCAGTCTGGACGCGCTCGTGGCGGCAGCGGATGCGATCGCGGGCAAGGTCGGTGAATCCCTGCGCGAGAATCTTGAACAGCTGGCGCTGTCGCGCAAACTGGCGCGCATCCGCACGGATGTGGCGCTGGACCTGTCGCTCGACGATCTGCATCCCGGGCCGGCCGACA
>JAJXTQ010000057.1 GCA_021783685.1 Pseudomonadota bacterium
CTTGATCTTGACGCGGATTTCCTTGGTGCTGGGCATCGGGAAGCCTTCTCTTGATTACGCTGTCAGGTCGTCCCGTGGATCAGTACGCCGCCGACGCCTTGAACGCCTTGATGGCGTCGGTCAGCGCGGCCTCGTCGTCTTTCGGCAGGTCCTTGGTGGTTTCGATGCGATCGACGAGGTCGGCGTGATGCAGCTTGAGGTAGTCGCGCAGCGCCCGCTCGGCGGCCAGGGCCTTGGGCACCGGCACGTCGTCGAAGTGGCCGTTGTTGGCGGCGAACAGCACGACGGCCTGCTCCCACACCTGCAGCGGCTGATACTGCGGCTGCTTCATCAGTTCGGTGACCAGACGGCCGCGATCGAGCTGCTTGCGCGTCGCATCGTCAAGATCGGAAGCGAACTGCGCGAACGCCGCCAGCTCGCGATACTGGGCCAGCGCCAGACGCACACCGCCGCCCAGCTTCTTGATGACCTTGGTCTGGGCGGCGCCGCCGACCCGCGACACCGAGATCCCCGCGTTGATGGCGGGGCGGATGCCGGAGTTGAACAGATCCGTTTCCAGGAAGATCTGGCCGTCGGTGATCGAGATCACGTTGGTCGGAACGAACGCCGTGACGTCGCCGGCCTGGGTTTCGATGATCGGCAGCGCGGTGAGCGAGCCGGTCTTGCCCTTGACCTCGCCGTTGGTGAACTTCTCGACGTATTCCGCGTTGACGCGCGCCGCGCGCTCGAGCAGGCGCGAGTGCAGGTAGAACACGTCGCCGGGATAGGCTTCGCGGCCCGGCGGGCGGCGCAGCAGCAGCGAAATCTGGCGATACGCCCAGGCCTGCTTGGTCAGGTCGTCATAAATGATGAGCGCGTCCTGGCCGCGATCGCGGAAGTACTCGCCCATCGTGCAACCCGCGTACGGCGCGAGATATTGCATCGCCGCCGAGTCGGAGGCCGAAGCCGCGACGACGATGGTGTATTCCATCGCGCCGGACTCTTCGAGCTTGCGCACCACGTTGGAGATCGTCGACGCCTTCTGGCCGATCGCCACGTAGATACAGAAAACGCCCTTGCCCTTGGAGTTGATGATCGTGTCGATCGCCACGGCCGTCTTGCCGGTCTGGCGGTCGCCGATGATCAGCTCGCGCTGGCCGCGGCCGATCGGCACCATCGAGTCGATCGACTTCAGGCCGGTCTGCAACGGCTGGGTCACCGATTCCCGCGCGATGACGCCCGGCGCCACCTTCTCGATGACGTCGCGCATCTTGGCCTGGATCGGGCCCTTGCCGTCGATCGGACGGCCCAGGCCGTCGACCACGCGGCCGAGCAGTTCGGGGCCGACGGGCACATCCAGAATGCGACCCGTCGTCTTGACCGTGTCGCCCTCGGAGATGTGCTCGTACTCGCCCAGCACCACCGCGCCGACGGAGTCGCGCTCGAGGTTGAGCGCAAGGCCGACGGTGCCGTCCTTGAACTCGAGAATCTCGCCTTGCATCACGTCCGACAGCCCGTGTACGCGGCAGATCCCGTCAGTGACCGTAACGACCGTACCTTGGGTACGAACGTCGGTCGAGGCGCCCATCCCTTGGATGCGGCTTTTCAGCAGTTCGCTGATTTCGGAAGGATTGAGTTGCATCGAACCACTCCGGATTGGAATATCACGCGGTCAACTGAATGCGCAGGCCGTCCAGACGGGCGCGCACCGAGTTGTCCATCACCCGATCGCCGACGGTGACCCGCACGCCACCGATGAGGCGCGAGTCGACCCGGACTTCAGGCTTGAGTTGAAAGGGAAACTTCTTGGCCAGCGCGCCCACGAGACCGTCGACCTGCGCCGGCTCCATCGGGTACGCGCTTTCGATCAGGCAATCCGCGATGCCGTCCGCTTCGTTCTTGCGGCTGCGGACCTGCGCGGCGATCTCCGGCAGCGCGACCACCCGATCGTTTTCAACGGCGATGCGGAGCAGGCCCGCGACCGTCTCGGGCAGCTGCGTTCCGGTCAGGCCGGCGATGAGGTCGATCCGCTGCTGCGGCGTGAGCCGGGGATCGCCCAGCGCCTCCGCCACGTCCGGCTGCGAAGCGACCTCCGCCAGCGCATCGAGGGCCGGCAGCCATTCCGCGGTTTTTCCCTGGGCTTGCGCCGCCTCGAAGAACGCTTCGGCGTAGGGACGTGCGATCGTGGAAAGTTCGGCCATGGCTTAGAGCTGCTGCTGAAGTTGCTCAAGCAGCGCCGCGTGCGTCCGCGCGTCGACTTCCCGCTTGAGAATCTGCTCCGCGGCGGCGACCACCAGAACGGCCACCTGGTCGCGCAGTTCGGTGCGCGCACGCACAAGCTGCTGCTGGGCCTCGGACTTGGCCGCGGCGATGAGCCGCTCCGCCTCGACCTGCGCCTGCGCCTTGGCCGCCTCGACGATGGCCTGGGCGCGCTTCTCGGTGTCGATGATGATCAGCTGAGCCCGGGCCTTGGCGTCGGATTCGAGCTGGGTGATCTTGCGGGTCGCTTCGCTCAGGCTGCGCGTCCCCTCTTCGGCCGCGGCAAGGCCGTCGGCGATCTTCTGGCGACGCTCGTCGATTGCGCGAATGAGCGGCGGCCAGATGAACTTCATCGTGACCCAGCCCAGGATGATGAATACGATCGCCTGGACGATTAACGTTGCATTCAGATTCATGGCAAATCCCGTTTCGAACTACATGCCGGCAGGCTGGGCGGCGGAAGTGACCGCCGCGGCGCCCGACATCAGCGGGTGGCGAGCACCCGTTAGTGCGCGGCGACGAACGGGTTGGCGGTCGCGAACCAGAGGGCGATACCCAGGCCGATAATGAACGACGCGTCGATCAGACCGAGCAGCAGGAAGACCTTGGTTTGCAGCGTGTTCATCAGTTCGGGCTGGCGCGCCGACGACTCGATGAACTTGCCCGCCATGATGCCGATGCCGATACAAGCGCCGGCGGCACCCAGACCGATGATCAGGCCGCAGGCAACAGCGACGAGGCCAATGGTAGTCATACGAAATCTCCTATTGTGTAAAGAGTGACAGAGACAAAGAGGTCGTGAAAAAAATCAATGCGAAGCGTGCGATTCCTGCGCCTGGCCGAGGTAGACGAGCGTCAGCATCATGAAAATGAACGCCTGCAGAACGATGATCAGGCACTCGAACAGCGCCCAGACCGCGCCGCCGACGAGCTGCATGCCCATTCCCCACACGGTCGCCGTGCCGCCGAGCATCGCCAGCAGGAAAAACAGCAGTTCACCCGCATACATGTTGCCGTACAACCGCATGCCCATCGACAGCGTCTTGGAGAAGTATTCGATGAGGTTGAGACCGCAGTTGGCGATCGCCAGCGCGACCGCGCCGATCCAGGTGAGCGGATTGGCCGTCAGATGGACGCGGCCGAACGGCGCGACGAACAGGTCGCGGACGAAGCCGCCCGGCCCCTTGATCTTGAATCCGTAATAGAACGAAAGAACCAGTACGCCGACCGACATGCCGAGCGGGACGTTGGCGTCGGCCGTCGGCACCGGGCGGAAATGGCCCGCGCCGAGCGCGCCCGCCAGGCGGGGGATCGCGTCAACCGGCAAGACGTCGAGCGCGTTCATTACCGTGCCCCAGCAGAACACGGTGAGCGCCAGCGGCGCGGCGTAGCGGCGGTCGCCGGGCACCAGCGCCTTGGCGGACTCGTCGACCATTTCGACCAGCATCTCGACGAAGGCCTGCATGCGGCCGGGGATGCCCGAGGTGACGCGGCCCGCGACGACGCGCAGGCTGATGAGCGTGATCGCGGCGGTGATCAGCGAAACGCTGATGGTGTCGAGGTTGTATACGGACGGATCGAAAAGCCCGTGCTGCGTCCCTGTCGCCAGGTAGTGCAGGTGGTGCGAGATGTATTCGGTTCCGGTAACCGCGCCGTCGGTAGCCATCGGTATGTCTTATTGCGTCTTTTTCCGTTGCTGTCGCCGGGTGCGCAATTCAGCGCCGCCAGGCCATGGCAAAGGGTTGTGCCAACAAAACGGCGCAGACCGATCCGATCAGCGCCGGCCAATTTACGTGTTTCACGCTCCAGACGATCAGCACCAGGATGCCGCCCGTCAGCGCGATCTTGGCGAATTCGCCAAGCAATAAAAGGAGAAGGCTTCCGAACGCCGCCGATGCGCCGCTCTCCGGCTTCGCTTTCCGCAGCACCCCCCAAAGCGCCATGTTCCCCGCGAACACGGCATTGGGCACCACGCAGGCCGCCCCGCCGAGCATCGCGCCGAACGCCGCATGGCGCCCACCCAGCAGACCCGCGACGAGCGCGGCGCACATGGCGACCCCGAATTGCACTGCGACGACCCGGAACATATTCCGGCGCTACTTCCGGCGCGCAACTTGCCTGCACGCAGCCGAAAGCGACCGCCCCCCTCCAAAACCCGCGGATTCTACTTTGCCGTACGGAATTGGGTCAAGTTCTATCCAAACTTGTGGCGGCTTGTCCGGTCCGGGCGCCGGCAACGTCGGGAATCCCGACGCTCAGTCCTCGCCGGCGTCTCCGCGCAGCGCGTCGATCAAGCCCTGCAGCTGATCGAGATCGCCGTAGTCGATGACCAGGCGCCCCGCTCCGCCGCGACCGGCATGGATCCGCACCTGCGTCGCGAGGATGTCCGACAGCTCTTCCTCCAGCCGTAGCAGGTCGCGGTCGCGCGCCGGCCCGGCCTTGCGCTGCGCCGGCGGCGCCGACGCCCGGCGGACGAGTTGCTCGGCTTGCCGTACGGAATAGCCGCGCGCGGCGATTTCATGGCCGAGGCGGATCTGCATTGCCGGGTCGACCGCGAGCAAGGCGCGCGCGTGGCCCATGTCGAGGATGCCCGCCATGAGCTGGTCCTGCACCGGCTGCGCGAGCTGCAGCAGGCGCAACAGGTTGGTGGTGGCGCTGCGCGAGCGGCCGATCGCCTCCGCCGCCTGTTCGTGGGTGAAGGAGAATTCGGCGACCAGGCGCTGGACGCCCTGCGCCTCTTCCAGCGGATTGAGGTCTTCCCGCTGGATGTTCTCGATCAGCGCCATCGCCAGCGCCGCTTCGTCGGGCACCGGCTTGATCAGCACCGGCACTTCGGTCAGGCCCGCGATCTGGGACGCGCGGTAGCGGCGCTCGCCGGCGATGATCTCGTAGCGGTCGCCGTCAACCGGTCGGACCAGGATGGGCTGGATCACCCCCTGGCGGCGGATCGACTCCGCGAGTTCCGCCAGCGCCTCCGGCTGCATGTGGGTACGGGGCTGGTACTTCCCGGGCTGCAGGCGCGCGACCGGCAGGGTCTGCGGTGCCCCGGCGGGCGCTTCGATGGGTTCCGCGCCGAGCAGCGCATCGAGGCCGCGGCCCAATCCTTTGGTACGTTTCATGGCATCAGAGTGTTTTTACGCGTTCGACCATCTCGGCCCCGAACTCGACGTACGCCGTGGCGCCGCGCGACGCCCGGTCGTAGACCACGCCCGGCGTGCCATAGCTCGGCGCCTCCGCCAGGCGGACGTTGCGGGGAATGACGGTGCGGAACACCTTGTCGCCGAAGTGCGATTCGAGCTGCTCGGAAACCTGCTGCTGCAGCGTGATGCGCGGGTCGAACATCACGCGCAGCAACCCGATGATCTTGAGCGCGGGATTGAGGTTGGCATGGACGCGCTTGATGGTGTTGACCAGGTCGGTCAGCCCCTCGAGCGCAAAATATTCGCACTGCATCGGAATCACGACCCCATGGGCCGAACACAGGCCATTGAGGGTCAGCAGCGACAACGACGGCGGGCAGTCGATGAGGACGAAATCGTATTCGGCCTCGACCGCGCGCAGCGCATCGCGCAGGCGCGCTTCGCGCTGCGGCAGATCGACGAGTTCCACCTCGGCGCCCGCCAGTTCGCGATTGGCGCCCAGCACGTCATACCCGCCGCGCTGCGAGCGCGCGCGGGTGCCGGCGACGTCGGCCGCGCCGATCAGAACCTGATAGACGGACGACTCGAGCGACCGCTTGTCGACGCCGCTGCCCATCGTTGCATTGCCCTGCGGGTCGAGGTCGACCAGCAGCACGCGCTGCCCGTGCACCGCCAGGCCCGCGGCCAGATTGACGGCCGTCGTCGTCTTGCCGACGCCACCCTTTTGATTTGCAATGCAAAAAACCTTGGCCAAACGATTTCCTGGATCAGATTATGGTTTTTCCGCGCCATCGGGCCGCATCAGGACCAGGTGGCGTTGTTCGGCGAGCCGGGGAACGCGGAGTGTAACCGTCCGCAGGACGCGGATATCGGCAGGCAGCTCGGCAAGCTCCTGTTCCGGGTACTTCCCTTTCATCGCCGCCCAGGTTCCGCCGGGGCGCAGGAGACCGCGGGAGCAATCGACGAAGTCGCGCAGCGAGGCAAACGCCCGCGACACCACCAGATCCTGCGACGGGATGTTGGCATTGTCCCGCACGCCCAGCCGCGCGTGGCGCACCTGGACATTGGCCAGTCCCAGTTCCATGCGCACCTGGTGCAGGAAGGCGCATTTCTTTTCGACGGCGTCGACCAGCGTGCACTGCCACGCCGGCCGGACGATGGCGAGCGGAATGCCGGGCAGGCCGCCGCCGGCGCCGACGTCGAGCACGTGCAGCGGCTCCGGGTAGCCGAGTTCGTCCAGCGGGGCGACGATGGCCAGGCTGTCGAGGATGTGATGACTGAGCGCCTCGTCTTCGGAGCGGATCGCCGTGAGGTTGTGCACCCGGGTCCAGCGGCGCAGCAACGCCACGTAGCGCAGCAGGCTTGCGCCCTGCGCTGCGGTCACGGCGAGCCCGAGTTCCGCCCGCGCCAGGTCCGCCAGCGCCAGGGCGGCGGCGGACTCGGGGCCCGTCGGCACCGGCTGCGGCGCCTGCGCCGCGTTCATGGCGCCTCGGACCGCGCCGGCACGCGGCTCGCGCGCTTGAGAAAGACCAGCAGCAAGGAAATCGCCACCGGCGTGACGCCGGAAATCCGGCTGGCCTGGCCCACCGTCTCCGGGCGCTGCTGCTGCAGCTTCTGCCGGACCTCGATCGACAGGCCGCGGACCGTTTCGTAATCGAAGTCGGGCGGGATCCGCGTCGTCTCGTGGTGTTCCCGGCGCGCGATCTCCACCTGCTGGCGGGCGATGTAGCCATCGTACTTCGCCGCCGTCTCGAGTTGCTGCACCACCACCGTTCCCAATTCCTCGGGCGGCGGCACCCAGGCGTCGCCCTCCCCCTCCTCCGTCCGCGGCCGCAGGGTCGCCAGCGCCGGATAGTCGACGCCGGGACGCTTGAGCAGGTCGTACAGGGTGTATTCGCGCTCCAGCGCCTTGCCGAAGACCTGCTGCGAGCGCACCGCATCCAGCACGCGCGGATTGACCCAGGTCGACCGCAGGCGCTCGAGTTCGCGCGCGATCCGGTCGCGCTTGGCGCAGAAGGCATTCCAGCGCTCGTCGCCGACGCAGCCCAGCTCGCGCCCGATTTCGGTCAGGCGCGCGTCGGCGTTGTCCTCGCGCAGGCTGAGGCGGTATTCCGCCCGGCTCGTGAACATCCGGTACGGCTCGGTCACGCCGCGGGTGGTCAGATCGTCGACCAGCACGCCGAGATACGCCTGATCCCGGCGCGGCGCCCACGGCGCCCGCCCGCTCGCGCGCAGCGCGGCGTTGATGCCCGCCAGCAGGCCCTGGGCCGCCGCTTCCTCGTACCCGGTGGAGCCGTTGATCTGGCCGGCGAAGAACAGGTTCGCGAGGGCCTTGCTCTCCAGGGACGCCGTCAGCCCCCGGGGGTCGTAGTAGTCGTACTCGATCGCGTATCCCGGGCGCAGCAGGTGCGCCTGCTCCAGACCGCGGATCGAATGGACCATCGCGAGCTGCACATCGAACGGCAGGCTGGTGGAGATCCCGTTGGGGTAGATCTCGTGCGTCGCCAGTCCCTCGGGCTCGAGAAAGATCTGGTGCGAATCCTTGGCGGCGAAGCGGTGGATCTTGTCCTCGATCGACGGGCAGTATCGCGGCCCCACCCCTTCGATGACGCCCGAGTACATCGGCGAGCGGTCCAGATTCTCCCGGATGAGCTCGTGCGTGCGGGCGTTGGTATAAGTGACCCAGCAGGGGCGCTGCTCCGGGTGCTCGGCGGCATCGCCGAGGAAGGAAAACACCGGCATGGGATCGCGGTCGCCCGGCTGCTCTTCCAGCACGGAGAAATCGATGGTCCGGCCATCGATCCGCGGCGGCGTTCCGGTCTTCAGGCGTCCCTGGGGCAGCCGGAGCTCGCGCAGCCGATCCGCCAGCCGGATCGACGGCGGATCGCCGGCCCGCCCGCCCGAATGCCGCTCCAGGCCGATGTGGATCAGGCCGTTGAGAAAGGTGCCGGTGGTCAACACGACCGTCCGGGCGCGATAGCGGATTCCGGCCTGGGTGATCGCGCCCACGACCTGGTCGCCCTCCACCAGCAGGTCGTCGACGGCTTGCTGGAACAGCAGGAGGCCGGCCTGGTTTTCGAGGCGGCGGCGAATCGCGGCCTTGTAGAGCACGCGGTCCGCCTGCGCGCGCGTCGCCTGTACCGCCGGACCCTTGGATCGATTGAGGATGCGGAACTGGATTCCGGCTTCGTCGGTGGCGCGCGCCATGGCGCCGTCGAGCGCATCGAGTTCCTTGACCAGGTGTCCCTTGCCGATTCCGCCGATCGACGGATTGCAGGACATCTGCCCCAGGGTCTCGATGTTATGCGTCAGCAGCAGCGTGCGCGCGCCCATGCGGGCGGCCGCCAGGGCCGCCTCCGTGCCGGCGTGACCGCCACCGATGACGAGAACATCGAACTGAGTGGGGTACTCCATGCGCCGCCTGCTCTATTTGCAAAATCCCGTCGCAAATTTCCGTTGCGCGCTTCTCCTCCCCGGGAAAGGA
>JAJXTQ010000058.1 GCA_021783685.1 Pseudomonadota bacterium
GGATCTGATCGTCACCGACGTCTGGGCCAGCATGGGGCAGGAGACCGAGCAGGCCGAGCGCAGCGCCCGCTTCGCGGCCTATCAGGTCGACGCGGACTTGATGGCCTTGGCGCGTCCCGATGCCCTGTTCATGCATTGCCTCCCGGCGCATCGGGGCGAAGAGGTGGCCGCCGAGGTCATCGACGGCAAGCAGAGCGTGGTCTGGGACGAAGCGGAAAACCGGCTGCACGCGCAGAAGGCTTTGCTGGAATGCCTGCTCACGACGATGGCTCGCTGACCGGTTCGACTTGTAGCAAGGAACGCCTGATGGACGATCATCTGGTCGAAGTTCGGGATCTGACGTTCAGGCGCGGCCGGCGCGTGATCTTCGACGCCATCGATCTGGTCATTCCGCGTGGAAAGATCACCGCCGTCATGGGACCGAGCGGTACGGGCAAGACCACTCTGCTGCGGCTCATCGGCGGGCAGTTGCGCCCCGAGGCGGGCAGCGTCCGCGTGGACGGCGTTCTGGTGCCCGATCTCGGGCGCAAGGCGCTCTATGCCCTGAGACGACGCATGGGCATGCTGTTCCAGAGCGGCGCCTTGCTCACCGATCTCTCCGTGTTCGAGAACGTTGCCTTCCCGTTGCGGGAACACACCGACCTTCCGGAAGCGCTGGTGCGCGACGTGGTCCTGATGAAGCTGGAGCTGGTGGGGCTGCGCGGTGCCTGGCGGTTGATGCCGGATGAGCTTTCCGGCGGCATGGCGCGACGGGTCGCGCTGGCACGGGCGATCGTGCTCGACCCGATGGTGGTCCTCTACGACGAGCCCTTCGTCGGACTCGATCCGATCTCGATGGGCGTGATCGTTCGCCTGATCCGCCAACTCAATGATGCACTGGGACTGACGTCGGTGATCGTGACCCACGATGTGCACGAGGTCACTGCGATCGCGGACATGTGCTACCTGCTGTCGGAAGGCAGGATCATGGGCGCGGGCTCGCCCCAGGCGCTCGCCACCTCCGATTCGGAATGGGTGCGACAGTTCATGAACGGCCTGGACGACGGGCCGGTTCCTTTTCACTATCCGGCGGCCGACTACGCGCGCGATCTGCTGGGAGGTGCCGTCTGATGGCTCAGCGACCCATCACCCTCACCGTGATCGCCGACATGCTGGCCGGCCTGGGGCGGAGTACCCTGTTCCTGCTGCGGATCCTGGCGGGACTGCCTTCGCTGGTGTTGCGCCCCAGCCTCGTCGTCCAGCAGCTCTACGCCGTGGGCGTGCTGTCACTGATCATCATCATCGTCTCGGGCACCTTCGTCGGCATGGTGCTGGGACTGCAGGGCTACAACACGCTGCGGAACTTCGGCGCCGCCGAATCCCTCGGCGTCATCGTGGCCCTGTCGCTGTTGCGGGAACTGGGCCCGGTGGTCACCGGGCTGCTGTTCGCCGGCCGTGCCGGTTCGGCCATGGCGGCCGAGATCGGCTTGATGCGCGCAACCGAGCAACTCTCGGCGATGGAGATGATGGCCGTCGATCCGGTGCGCCGCGTGGTCGCCCCGCGCTTCCTGGCCGGGCTGCTGTCCATGCCCCTGCTGTCGGCCATCTTCACGGCGCTGGGGATCTACGGCGGCTATCTGGTGGGTGTGGAATTGCTCGGCGTCGACGCCGGGGCTTACTGGGGGCAAATCCAGAACGCGGCAACCTTCGAGGACGACGTGCTCAACGGCATCATCAAAAGCCTCGTTTTCGGCATCGTCGTGAGCTGGATCGCCGTCTACCAGGGCTATCATGCCCAGCCGACTTCCGAAGGCGTGAGCCGCGCCACGACCAGTACCGTGGTCGTTTCGTCGCTGGCGATCCTGGGCCTCGACTTCGTTCTGACCGGCCTTATGTTCACGGGAGATTGACATGAACCAGACCCGCCTGATGGAACTGGTGGTGGGGCTTTTCGTATGCCTGGGCCTCGCCGCCATTTTCCTGCTCACCCTGCAGGTCAGCACGAGCAGCGACCTGGAGCGGAAGGACGCCTATGCGATCAAGGCGCGTTTCGACAACGTGGGCAGCCTGCGCGTGCGCGCGCCGGTGACGCTGGCGGGCGTCCGGATCGGCCGGGTGACTGCCGTCGACGTCGACCCGGAGACTTTTCAGGCCGAGGTCGAAATCTCCATCGATCGGCGCTACGACAAGCTGCCGACCGACAGCAGCGCAGCCATCCAGACCGCCGGCATCCTGGGTGAACAGTACATCGCCTTGCAACCCGGCGGCGCTCTGGACAGTCTAAAAGCCGGCGACCGCATCGGTTTCACCCAGTCGGCCATCGTGCTGGAAAATCTGATCGGGCGTTTCCTCACCCAGACCGGCAATGAATCGGAAAACAAATGATGCCCCCGTCCAGAATGGAGATCGCCGTCATGCGCACCGTGCTTGCCTTGCTGATCCTGTCTCTGTCCGCCCCGGTGTGGGCGCAGGATCCGCTCAGGACCGACAATCCCTCGCAGTTCATCCAGACCTTGATGGACCAGGTTCTGGGGCGCATCAAGGCCGAGCGGCCGCGCCTGCAGAACGATCGCGGGGCCCTGCGTCAGCTGGTCAACGAAGGCATCCTGCCCCACGCCGACTTCCGGACCACCTCGCGTCTGGTACTGGGGCCGGTGTGGAATCAGGCATCGGATGCCCAGAAAACGGCATTCATGGATGCGTTTCAGGACATGCTGATGCGCACCTATGCCGATGCCCTGCTGTCCTACGAGGACCAGCCCATCCAGGTGAAACGGCCGACCGGCGGCTACTTCGACTGGGACAAGGCCGTGCCGATGGAGATCGTGATGAAGGACGGTCGGCCGGTTCAGGTCAAGTACTACCTCTACCTCAACCCACAGGGCGAATGGAAGGTATACGACGTCGTGGCGGAGAACGTCAGTTTCATCATGAGCTATCGCAACGTTCTGCAGGACGATGCCCGCCGTCTGGGCCTGGACGGACTGATCCAGAAGATGAAGACCCAGAACATTCCAGCGACCCAGACGAATGTCCGGAAAAGCTGATCCGGCCGCGACCATCGCATTGACCGCCGGGCGCGACGGAGCGGTGATCCGGGTCGCCGGCGAGTTGAGCTTCATGTCGGCCGCTCGTGGCATCGAGGCCTTCCGGCCCTACTGTCGCCCGCCGATCGGCAAGGCGCTGACGGTGGACCTGACCGCCGTGACGCGCGCCGACAGCGGCGGGCTGGCACTCCTGTTGCATTGGAAACGGATGGCGCATGCCGCCGGCCACTCGATCCGGTTTCTCGGGCTGCCGGAGCAGACACGCAACCTGGCCGCCGTGTTCGGCATCGCCGACCTGCTCGATTCCGGCAACACCAGCTGATCCGGTCCGGCACCCCCGGACGAGTGCCCCACTTCGCCATCCGGGAGTTAGCAATGACCGATGTCGCCGTTTCACCGGCAGATCCCATCCAGGCGCTGCTGGCCGACATGGACACCCTGCGCGCCTTGCTGGAGGAAACCCTGCGTGAGCAGACCGGCTGGCCGCTGGTGGAACGGTTCCAGGAGGCTCACCAGCTCGCCGAAGCCCGTCGGGACGGCTCTGCCGAGGCCGAACAGCGACTCTGCACCGGGCTGGCGGCGTTGTCGACGGATGAGGCGGTGGAATTCACCTACGCCTTTTCGTCATTTTTCCAGTCGGTCAACATCGCCGAAAAGGTGCATCGCCTGCGCCGTCGGCGGCATTATGCCCGCGAATTGACCACGCCGCAGCCGGAAAGCCTGCTGGACATGGTCACGCGTCTGCGCGAGGCGGGATTGTCGCTGACCGATCTCGACGCTCTGCTGCAGCGCCTCTGGGTCGAGCCGGTCTTCACCGCCCATCCCACCGAGGCACGTCGGCGCACCCTGCTGCAGAAGCAGCAGTGGATCGCCCAGCGCCTGGTGGAACGGCTCAATCCCAATCTCACGCCGCAGGAATCGGCCGGCATACTCGAAAACATCCACATGCACCTGACCGCGGCGTGGCAGACGGACAGCGATCCGGACGTGCGTCCCACGGTCGACGACGAACACGAGCATGTCCTGTTCTTCCTGCTGCAGGTCATCTACCGCGTGGTCCCGGCCTTCTATGAGGAACTGGAGGCGGCCGTCCGCCAGGTCTATGGCCCGCCCGCGCAAGGCTATGTGTCCCACCCGCTGTTGCGTTTTGCGTCCTGGGTCGGCGGCGACATGGACGGCAATCCCAATGTCTCGGCGGCCAGCATCCGGCGCGTGCTGGAACGTCAGCGCGGCGAGATTCTGGCCCGTTACCGCGGCGAATTGAACGAGCTGTACCGCGAACTCAGCCAGTCGACCACGCGGGTCGGGATCAGCGACGCGCTCCGGCAGCGCATCGACGCCTACGGCGAGCAATTCCCCGAGCGGCTGGCGAGCATCGCCCCCCGGCATCGCGCCATGCCCTACCGGCTGATGTTGCGCCTCATGGACGCACGCCTCGCGGCCACCCTGCGCGACACCGACGGCGCGTATCGGGATGCCGCGGCATTTCTGGACGATGTCCGCCTCATGGCCGGCAGCCTGGAGGCGCACAAGGGCCGCCATGCCGGGCTGTTCCTCGTGCAGCGGCTGTTGCGACGCGTCGAAACCTTCGGCTTTCACGCCATGACGCTCGACGTGCGGCAGGACAGCCTGGTGCATCGGCGCGTCATCGGCGAGTGCCTGGGCCTTGCCGACTGGCTGGATCGATCCGCCGAGGAACGCCTCGTCGTCCTCCGCCGCGCACTGGTGAGCGCCGATCCGCCGCGCATCCCGGCCAATCCCGAGGTCGAGCAGACCCTGGCCGTGTTTCAGGCCATCCGCGACGTGCGCAGCCGGCACGGGCAGAGCGCCATCGGCCCCTACATCATCAGCATGACGCAGGGCGCCGACGACATCCTCTCGGTCCTGCTGCTGGCGCGCTGGGCGGGACTCGGTCGGGACGGCGAGGTGCCGCTGGATGTGGCGCCGCTGTTCGAAACGATCGGGGATCTGGAACACGGTCCCGGCATCATGACCGCGCTGTTTGACGAACCCGTCTACCGCGCCCACCTCGACAACCGGGGTCGGCGCCAGATCATCATGCTGGGCTATTCGGACAGCAACAAGGATGGCGGCTTTGCCTGTTCCCGCTGGAGCGTGCAGCGCGCCCAGGGAACCTTCGTCGGCGTGGCGGCAGCGGCCGGCGTGGAACTGACGCTGTTCCACGGGCGGGGCGGCACGGTCAGCCGCGGCGGTGGCAAGACCCACAAGGCGGTGCTCTCCTCGCCGCCCGGCGCGGTGGCCGGTCATCTGCGGGTGACCGAACAGGGCGAGATCATCAACGAAAAGTTCGGCCTGCGCGGCATTGCCATCCGCACGCTGGAACAGACCGTCAGCGCTGTTGCGCTCGCGACCGCGCAGCCCGGCCCCGCCGACGACGAGTTGCGCCGGGCGGTCATGGAGCGGATCTCCGCGGAGAGCCGCCTGCGGTACCGCGAGCTGGTCGACCACCCGGATTTCATGACCTTTTTCCGCCACGCCACGCCGATCGACGTCATCGAACGCATGCAGATCGGTTCGCGACCGGCCTCGCGCCGCCAGATGGCCGGCGTCAAGGATCTGCGCGCCATTCCCTGGGTGTTTTCCTGGTCACAGAACCGCTATCTGTTCACCGGCTGGTACGGTCTCGGCCACGGCCTGCAGGCCGCGATGGCCGAGTTCGGGGCAGACACGCTCTCGGCACTGGCGCGTGACTGGCTGTTCTTCGGCAACCTGCTGGATGATGCCGAGATGGTGCTGATCAAGGCGGATCTGGGGATCGCCGAGCGTTACGCGCAGCTCGTGCCGGCGGCGGCCAGCCACCTGACCGGCCGCATTCGCGCGGCCTACGACGACACGGTCGCCGCCGTGTTCAGGCTCAAGGGCACCCACGCGCTGCTGGAGCAGGACCGCATCCTGCAGCGTTCGATCCGCACCCGCAATCCCTATCTCGACCCCGTCAGTCTGCTGCAGGTCGACCTCCTGGCGCGCTGGCGGGCCGGCGACCGGCAGGACGACGCGCTGTTCCGCGCCCTGGTGATCACCGTGAATGCCATCTCGCTGGGCTTGCAGAACACCGGTTGACCGACTTTCGCAGTCCTGCGATGCCCCCCCAAAAAAAACGCCGCTCGAAAGCGGCGTTTTATTCACATCAGGCAGGCAGTCTCATTCCGGCGCGTAGATCGCCTTCATGCTGAGGCGAATGCGACCCTGGCGATCGACTTCGAGCACCTTCACGTCGATGACATCGCCTTCCTTGAGCTTGTCGCTGACCCGTTCGACCCGCTCGTCGGAGATCTGGGAAATGTGCACCAGCCCATCGCGGCCGGGCAGGATCGTGACGAAGGCGCCGAAGTCCATCAGCTTGCTGACACGACCCTGATAGACCTTGCCCACCTCGACATCTGCCGTGATGAGTTCGATGCGCTGGCGGGCAGCCTCGGCATCGGCGCGGTCGACCGAGGCGATCTTGACCGTGCCGTCATCGGTGATGTCGATGGTGGTGCGGGTTTCCTCGGTGATCTGGCGGATCGTGGCGCCGCCCTTGCCGATCACGTCACGGATCTTTTCGGGGTTGATGTGCATGGTCAGGATGCGCGGCGCCCACTCCGACATCTCCTCGCGCGAGCGGTCGATGACCTTGGCCATCTCGCCGAGGATGTGCAGCCGGCCTTCACGCGCCTGGTCGAGTGCCGCCGACATGATTTCGCGGGTGATGCCGTTGATCTTGATGTCCATCTGCAGCGCGCTGACCCCCCGCTCGCTGCCGGCCACCTTGAAGTCCATGTCGCCGAGATGATCCTCGTCACCCAGGATGTCGGAAATCACCGCAAACCGGTCGCCGTCCTTGATCAGCCCCATGGCGATCCCGGCGGCGGGCGCCTTCACCGGCACGCCGGCGTCCATCAACGACAGGCTCGAGCCGCAGACGCTGGCCATCGAGCTCGACCCATTGGATTCGGTGATCTCGGACACCACGCGGATGGTGTAGGGGAAGCTGCTCATGTCGGGCAGGATGGCTTCGATGGCCCGGCGCGCCAGCCGGCCATGGCCGATTTCCCGGCGCTTGGGCGAGCCGATGAAGCCGGTCTCGCCGACGCTGTAGGGCGGGAAATTGTAATGGAGCATGAACGGCTCCTTGCGCTCGCCCTCGATCGCGTCGATGACCTGCGCGTCCCGCGCGGTACCCAGCGTCGTGACCACGATAGCCTGCGTTTCGCCGCGGGTGAACAGCGCCGACCCGTGGGTACGCGGCAGGACGCCGACCTCGATGCTGATCGGCCGCACGGTCCTGAGATCGCGGCCATCGATGCGCGGCGCGCCGCTCAGGATCCGCTCGCGCACGATGCGCTTTTCCAGATCCGCAAAGGCTTTCTTGACGGCGGCTTCGGTGAACACGCCTTCGGTAATGACCAGTTCGTTCACCGCGCGCTGACGCAATTCGGCCACGGCCGTCTGGCGCGCCTGCTTTTCCGAAACGCTGTAGGCCTGACTGAGTGCGCTCTCGACGAGTGCCGAGACCGCGGCGATCACGGATTCGTCCGCCTTGTGCGGCTGCCAGCTCCAGGCCGGCTTGCCGGCCTCGGCGGCAAACTCCTGTATGGCGCGCACGGCGGCCTGCATCTCGTCATGACCGAACAGCACGGCGCCGAGCATGACCGATTCGGGCAGTTCGCGGGCGCCGGATTCCACCATCAGCACCGCCTGTTCGGTTCCCGCGACGACCAGATCCAGATCCGACCGCCCGAGCTGGCGGCCGGTGGGGTTCAGCACGTACGCGCCATCGATGTAACCCACCCGCGCAGCGCCCAAGGGCCCCTGGAACGGAATGCCCGAGATCGCCAAGGCCGCCGAGGCGCCCAGCAGGGCCGGAATGTCGGGGTCGACGTCCGGGTTGAGCGACTTGACGGTGGCGATGACCTGGACTTCGTGATGGAAGCCCTTGGGAAACAGAGGCCGCAGCGGGCGGTCGATGAGGCGGGAGGTGAGCACTTCCTTTTCGGACGGACGCCCTTCGCGCTTGAAGAACCCGCCCGGGATGCGACCGGCGGCGTAGGTCCGCTCCTGGTAATTGACGGTGAGCGGCAGGAAATCGACCCCCGGCGAGGGCTCCGTCCGGCCCACGACGGTTACCAGAACCACGGTATCGGCCATGCTGACCAGCACCGCGCCCGTCGCCTGTCGGGCGATGCGGCCGGTCTCCAGCGTGACCTCGTGCTCGCCGTACTGAAATCGTTTTACAGTGATTGTCACAGTGCTTCCTTACCGACCCGACTCTTGATTAATGCCGCCGCGATACGGGCCAGCCTCAACGGCGCAGGCCCAGCCGGCCGATCAGTTCCTGATAGCGAGCCGCATCCGTCTTCTTGAGATAGTCGAGCAGCTTGCGGCGCTGGCTGACCAGCTTGAGCAGGCCCCGACGCGAGTGATGGTCCTGTTTGTGAATGGCGAAATGCCCGGTCAGATGTTCGATGCGCTGGGTCAGCAGCGCCACCTGCACTTCCGACGATCCGGTGTCATGGGCATCGCGCTGGAAGCCGGCAACGATTTCGGCCTTGGTCTGGTCTGAAAGAGACATGTGACAAAACTCCTCAATGCGATCTTTCGCTACAAACGCTTGATTTTAACTTTTCTCATGGCTTCGCAACAAGCCGTTGGAATACGGTGCTCGCTCAGGCCTGCATCAGTCGCCGCGGGGCGCAGCGTCCATCCGCCAGCATCTCGCCCATCCCCAGAAAGCGTTCGTCGGGCCCATAGAGCCGCACGGTGGCGCCCACGGGCTGGGCACTCGGCACACTCACCGCATTGCCCTGCCCGAGATAGAACGCCAG
>JAJXTQ010000059.1 GCA_021783685.1 Pseudomonadota bacterium
GCCGGCGGTCGCCGATGAAAATCTGTTTGGCTATGTGACGGGGGTCGACACCCTGCCCAAGGGCGCCGGCGAGGTCTATCTATGGGCAACCGATCGCCGGGACAAGGGTCAGGGCGATTATGCCGCCCAGGATTACCGGATCGAGTTCGAGCGCGGGCTGACCGACCGGCTCACCGGATCGCTGTACCTCAACTGGCGTCATCACGACATCAGGGGTGCCGCGGATGTCGACGAGAACGGGAAGCCGGAATATCCGGATGTCGATCGGTTCGGTTTCCAGGGCGCGCAGGCGTCGCTCAAATACAATCTGGTCGACGTCTACACCAATCCGGTCGGTATCGCGCTCTACTTCGAGCCGGGCTATTCCGAAATCTTCAAGATCACGGGTCAGGAACAACAGGAGTTGTCCTTGGAGACCAAGCTGATCGTCCAGAAGAATTTTCTGGAGGACCAGTTGGTCTGGGCCATCAATCTGACGCCGGAGTTCGAGGTGCGCAAATTTGACGGCGAGGAAACCTGGGAAACCGAGCTGGCGCTCGAACTCACCTCAGGCCTTTCCTATCGCTTCGCCCCCCGGTGGTTCGGTGGGCTGGAGACGCGCTATCACTCCGAATATCCCGACTGGCCGGACAGTGATCTGCGCGAACACTATGCCATCTTTGCCGGCCCGAACGTGCACTATGGCGCCGAGCGCTGGTGGTGGACCCTGACCTACCTGCCCCAACTCACGGGTCGGCCCGTGGATGAGGCGCGTGACGAGGACCTGCACCTGCACGAGCATGAGAAGCGCGAAGTCCGCATGAAGGTCGGCTACAACTTCTGAACACGGAGCGATGCGGCGATGAACGAGCGTTCAGCCTTCCTGCTGCTGCCCTTGGCCGCACTGGCCGTTTCGCCGGCTTGCTACGCGGTGCAGTACCTCTCGGTCGACCAGGCGCAAGCGCTGATGTTTCCGGATGCGGTCCTGACGCCGTCGCCATTGACCCTTACGGCCGAGCAGAAGAAAACCATCGAAGTCCGCACGGGAACCAAGGTCCGCCAGAGCGAGCTCCGGCTCTGGCGCGCTCCGGGCGGCTATTTTCTGGTCGATCAGGTGCTGGGCAAGCATGAGTTCATCACCTACGCGGTGGCGCTCGATGCTGCAGGGGCGGTGCGCCAGATCGAAATCCTGGATTATCGGGAAACACACGGCGATGAGGTCCGCCGCCCCGGCTGGCGCAGCCAGTTCGCCGGCAAGACCAGCGCCGATACGCTGCGGGTCAGCAAGGACATTCAGAACATCTCGGGTGCGACCTTGTCCTGCGTCCACATCACCGACGGCATCCGTCGCCTGCTGGCCACCTACGATGTCGCCATCCGCCCGCGCTGAGACGCAACACTGGCGGCGCGCCCGGCCCCTGCTCGGAACCTTCGTGGAAATCACCGTGAGCGCGCCGGAACCGGACTATCCGGCAGCCGCTTTCGAAGCCGCGTTCGCGGCCATCGCCCGCGTGCACGACCTGATGAGCTGGCACGTCGCCGGCAGTGACGTCGGGCGCATCAATCGCGCCGCCAGCGGTCGCTGGTTGGTGATCGACCCGTGGACCGGCGAGGTGCTGCGCACGGCGCAGCTGCTGTTCGCACGCAGCGGCGGGCTGTTCGATGTGACCTGTGAGCGCCATCTGCGCCGCGCGGGTGTCCTGCCGGATGCGCCGTCGGCCAGCCCGGAACGCAGCGGCGGGATGGCCGATCTGACGCTCGACGCGAAGGGCGGCCGCGTTCGCCTGCGCCGGCCGCTGTGTGTGAACCTCGACGGCATCGCCAAAGGTTACGCTGTCGATCGGGCCGTGGCGGTTCTGGAAGATCACGGGGTTGCGGGCGGCTGTGTCAATGCCGGCGGCGATCTGCGGCTGTTCGGGGTGGCCGAACAGGAGATCGGCCTGCGCAATCCGCGCCTGCCGGCTCAGATCCTGTCTCTGGGACGCTGCCGCAACCGCGCGGTGGCCACGACCGGGGGTTACTTTCTCGATCCAGGGCTGGCGCTCGCCAGCGCCGTGATCGACCCCTCGAGCGGCCGGGCGGTGGCCTTGCCGGGCAGCATCACCGTCACGGCGCCGCGCTGCATGCACGCCGATGCCCTGACCAAGATCGCGGCCTTGCGGCGACCCGACGACGATGGCCTCGTCGAGTCCCTGTTTCATGAGCTCCAAGCCACCGCGCACCTGTTCCCGACCGTCGGCGTGGAGGCTGACCATGGTGACTCTGCATCGCGTCAATAGCGTGCCTCGCTGGCAGCGCTCGTTTCTGTATCTGTCATTGTCGGGGCTCGCCGTCACGGGCCTCGCCTGGATGACCCTGCACTACGCAAGTGGCGGATTTGCCGGCGAAGATCGGCCCTACGCACGGCTGCACCAACTCATGGTGTTGCACGGGGTGCTGGGATACGCGATGGCCGTTGCGGTGGGCGCCTTCCTCGGCCAGCATGTGGCCACCGGCTGGCGCTCAGGCCGCAATCTCGCCACCGGCCTCAGCGTGGCCACGCTGTTCGCGGTCTTGATGAGTAGCGCGCTGGTGCTCTATTACAGCGGTGAGGAGTCGGTGCGCACGATGGCCAGCCTGATCCATCAGATGCTCGGGCTGGGCCTGATCATGGCCGTTCCCCTTCACGTCGCCGGGCGCCGTGTACGCCGCATGCAGGCGACGGGCGGCCGGAAAAACGGCCGGCATGATGCAGACTCGGCCAATGCCTGACACCACCCGAGCCTGAACCGGGCGAGGCCGCCCGGTGTCATCGTGGGCGGTGGCGCGCGGCATCGCTGCCGGCCGGGCAGTGGTTACCGGCCCCGTTCCGCGCCGGCCGCTCAGCCGTGGCCGGTCAGCTGGCCGAAGAGTCGGAACCCGCCGACGTAGGTGCCCATCGAGGCGCCCAGATTCACCAGCATGAACACCAGAAAGGTGTGCGCCACCCGGTTGCGCCACCAGCCCGAAACCTGCGCGACATCCTCGCGCAAGGTCGCGAAGTCGGCGACGCACGGCTTGCGCAGCCACAGTTCCAGCGCCACGGCCACCATCCCTGCGCCGATCAAGGGATGCAGGGTGGTGATCGGCGCCGCCAGGAAGGAGCCCAGGATGGTCACCGGATGGGCCAGGGCGATCAGCGCGCCGATGGCCGCCAAGCCCCCCGTCGTCAGGGTCCAGTCGAGCACCAGTTGCCAGCCGAGTTCGGGGCCCTGGATGAAGCCGACTACGAATCCCCCGATGATCAGGATCATGATCAGCCATGGCAGGAATTGTCCCAGGCGGCTGCGGGGCGGCGTGGCGACCAGGGCGGCCAGAGCGGCGTCCGGCGGCGCCGATGGCGGTGTTTCGAGATGGCGCACGATGCCGTCCAGGTGCCCGGCACCGACCACGGCCAGGATGCGCTGGCCGGGATGCGCCTGGGCGTGCGCGTGCAGCTTGAGCGCCATGTACTGGTCGCGTTCGCCGATCAGCGCACGGTAGAGCGGTTCGGCCTGATCGGCAAAGTCGGCAAATGTGTTGTGCAGCAGATCGCCGGTCTTGAGTCGCTCGATGTCTTCCTCGGCGACCTCTTCCCGGGTCAGCAGGCTCGCAACCAGACCGGCGATCAGGCCCGGTCGCTGCCACCAGCGCACGGCGGCGGTCAATCGACGCAGCGTAACGCCCACTTCGCGATCGATGAGAACCACGGGCAGGCCGGCGCCATCGGCCGCTTCCAACGCCGCCCGCAGTTCCGCGCCGGGCTCCACGCCGAGCTGATCCGCCAGCCGTTGCTGATAGGCGGTCAGCGCCAGATTGGCCGCGACCAGACCCATCTTGCCTTCGCGCACGACCTGCAGCAGATCCATGCGGGCCAGTGCGTCGGGATCCCTGAGCGCCGCATGGCGGCTGGGGCACAGCTCGACGGCAACGGCATCGAACTGCCCGCTGGCGATCAGCTGGCGGACGGCGGCTTCGCTGGCACGGGAGACATGGGCCGTGCCGAGCAGGGTGAGGTGGCAGGAGCCCAGGGTGATTTCCCGCAGCGGCTCATCCAGGGCGGTATCAGGCCGGTTCACGAAGCGTTCCTTGACTGGACGAGGCGGCGGGGGGCGGGGCAAGATCGGGCACAGCATGCCGCGGGGGTGCTGTGGAATCAAGCGGAGGCGCCATGGATTGGCGATCGCGGTGGGGCTTGGCGCGTTCCTTGATGCTGCACCGGGCGCGGCCCGGGAGACGCAGGCGATTGGCCGATTTTTACCGGCCCTGGGTTGGCGCCGATGGCCTCTGTTTCGACATCGGCGCGCACCTGGGCGATCGCGTGGACGCGTGGCGGCGGCTGGGCGCGCGCGTGGTGGCGGTCGAGCCGCAGCCGCTGTTTCGGGATGTCCTGATGCAGCGTTACCGGAACGATCCGCGGGTATGCGTCGAGCCGGTGGCACTGGCGGACAAGCCCGGCCGGACAACGCTCTGGATCAGCCGGCGCACGCCCACGGTGAGTACGATCGATCCGCTCTGGCGCGAGGCGATGGCCGGATCGCCGCGCTTTCGTCGCGTGACGTGGGACACGCGCTGCGAGGTCGAGGTCCTGACACTGGACGCGCTGATCGCCCGCCACGGCGTCCCGGCCTTCTGCAAGCTCGATGTCGAGGGCGCCGAAGCGCAGGTGCTGGCCGGGCTGTCATGCCCGCTGCCGGCGCTGTCGTTCGAGTATTCGCCGGCCGCGCTCGAGGGCGCGATCGCGTGCATCGGACGCCTGGACGCGCTCGGCACCTATCGTTTTCGCCGCTCGGTCGCCGAAAGCCTGCGCTGGAGCGGCGCGTGGATGACGGCGCAACGGATGCGCGCCGATCTCGACGCGCTTTCCCCCGATCTGCCAGCCGGTGATCTCTACGCCGAACGGATCGCCTGAGGCGCGCCAACGGTTGGTACAATCCGGCGCCAATCGGGACCGCGCGGCGCGACGCCCATGACGGAAGGGGAAACGGATGAAGATCACCGTATTCGGCAGCGGCTATGTGGGGCTGGTCACGGCGGCATGTTTCGCGCGCATGGGCAACAAGGTGCTGTGCGTGGACATCGATGCGGCCAAGGTCGCCGCGTTGCAGGCCGGGCGGGTGCCGATCCGGGAGCGGGGTCTCGATGACCTGGTGGCCGCAACGATTACCTCGGGTCACCTGTCCTTCACCACGGACGCCGCCCAAGGTGTGGCGCATGGCCTGTACCAGTTCATCGCCGTGGGCACGCCGGCGGACGAGGACGGTTCGGCGGATCTCCGTCACGTGCTGGCGGTGGCCGCCACGATCGCAGCCCACATGACCGATTACCGCATCATCGTCGATAAATCGACGGTGCCCGTGGGCACGGCGCAGCGGGTGAGCGCCGTGATCCGCGACGGACTGGCGCAGCGCGGGGTCGGCGTGCCGTTCGCGGTGGTGTCCAATCCGGAGTTCCTCAAGGAAGGCAATGCGGTCGAGGACTTCATGAAGCCGGATCGCATCATCGTGGGCGCCGATGACGAGCGGGCGATTCGCGAGATGCAGCGGCTCTATGCCCCGTTCAACCGCAAGAGCGACCGGCTGCTGGTGATGGACCCCTTGTCCGCCGAGCTGACCAAGTACGCGGCCAACGCCATGCTGGCCACCAAGATCAGCGTGATGAACGAGTTTGCCAACATCGCCGAGCGCGTCGGTGCCGATATCGAGCAGGTGCGTCTGGGCCTGGGTTCGGACCCGCGCATCGGTTTCCACTTCATCTATCCCGGCGCCGGCTACGGGGGCTCGTGCTTTCCCAAGGACGTCAGCGCGCTGATCCACACGGCGCGGGAGGCGGGTCATCCGGCGCGCATCCTCGATGCGGTGCAGGCGGTCAACGAGTGTCAGAAGAACCGGCTGTTCGAGCGCATCCAGCAGCATTTCGGTCACGACCTGTCCGGTTTGACCTTCGCCCTGTGGGGGCTGGCGTTCAAGCCGGGCACCGACGACATGCGCGATGCGCCCAGCCGGGTGCTGATGGAAGCGCTTTGGCGGGCCGGCGCGCGGGTGCGGGCGCACGACCCTGCGGCGATGACCGAGGCGCGCCGCCTCTATCCCGATGCCGAGGCGCTGACGCTGTGTGACGACCCGCTCAGCTGCCTCGACGGGGCCGAAGGGCTGGTGGTGGTGACCGAGTGGAACGTCTATCGCAGTCCGGATTTCGACGATCTGAAACAGCGTTTGCGCCGCCCGGTCATTTTCGATGGCCGCAATCTGTACGACCCGCAGATGCTGGCCGAGCAGGGCTTCGGCTACTACGCCATCGGGCGCCCGGTGGTCGCGCCGGCGTCGTCTGCAAGCACCTGAAGTGCAAGCGTCATGACAGCGGCGGGACGGCGTGTCGATCCCGAATCCCCACGGGTTCTGGTGGTCGGTGCAGGCGCGGTCGGTGGGTTCTATGGCAGCCTGCTGGCGCGCCGCGGATGGCTCGTGGACGTGGTCTGTCGCAGCGAGGCCGAGCTCGTGGCGCGGCAGGGATTCGCCATTCGCAGCGACCCCATGGGGGAGTGGACCTTTCGGCCACGGGCCGTATTCTCCAGGGTCGAGCCCCCGGATGAGCCGCCCGACTATCTGCTGCTGACGACCAAGGTGATTGCCGGTGAGGACCGGGCGGCCCTGATCCGGCCGGCGGTGGGTCCGCGGACCGTGATCGTCGCCATGGAAAACGGCATCGGCATCGAAGCGCCCTTGGCCGCAGCCTTCCCGGACCATGAACTCATCAGCGCGCTGGCCTTCGTCTGCGTCTCGCGCGCCGCGCCGGGCCACATCCATCACCAGGCCTACGGCGCGCTTACCCTGGGTCGCTATCCGCTGGGAGCGTCGCCGGCGAGCGAGCGGCTGGCGGACGCCTTCCGGCAGGCGGGGATCGCGGCCGAGCTCGATGCCGACATCGTCACCGCCCGCTGGCGCAAGGCCGTGTGGAACGCCGCCTTCAATCCCGCATCGGTCCTGGCCGGCGGTGTCGACACCGCCCGGTTGATGGCCGACGAACACGCGCTGCGCATGATCGGGCGCGCCATGGACGAGGTGTGCCGGATCGCGGCCGCCGCCGGCCATCCATTGCCCGAGCGGACCACCGAGGCGATGCTCGGGAACACGCGACGCATGCCGCCTTATCTCACCAGCATGACGCTCGATGCGCTGCAGGGCCGGCCGCTGGAACGCGCGGCCATCCTCGGCGCCATCCTCGACGAGGCTAGCGCGCGCGGCGTCGCCGCGCCTACCCTGGAAACCTTCGATGCGCTGCTGCGCCTGCGTGAAACGGCGGCCCCTTGATCGCGCCGGCTGGAACTTGAACGGGCTTCGTTGTACCGTTAGCGCTCTCCGGCTGCCGCAGGGTCGTGGCAGCCTGCTCGATGCCCCAAGGAAAGACGGCGCATGCAGCGCCGCGATCCGGTGCGAGGGAAGTCGATGGGCCGCGGCGCTCTGGCCGCCAGCCGCCGTGCAGACGCAGGCATGGAGCACATGGAGTCGGCAGGATCGTCCGCACAGGAGTTACGCAAATGGCTGATGCAGTTATCGTTTCCACCGCCCGCACCGGGATTGGCAGGGCGTTCAAGGGGTCCTTGAACCTGACCCATGGCGCCGAAATGGGCGGCCATGTCATCAAGCACGCCGTCGAGCGCGCTGGCATCGATCCGGGCGAAGTCGAAGAAATCATCATGGGCTGTGGCCTGCCCGAAGGCGCGACCGGCAACAACATCGCACGCCTCGCCGGCATTCGCGGCGGCATCCCCGTTACCTCGACCGGCGCCACCATCGCCCGGTTCTGCGGCTCCGGCCTCTCCGCCGTCGCCCACGCGGCCCAGCGCTGCATCGTCGATAAGGTACCGGTCGCCATCGGCGGCGGGCTGGAGTCGATCAGCCTGGTGCAGAACAACATGAACATGAAGCACGCGATGGACAAGGGGCTGCTCAAGATGAAGCCCACCATCATGATGCCCATGATCCCGACGGCCGAAAACGTCGCCAAGCGCTTCAACGTGACGCGCGAGGAAGCAGACCAACTCGGGCTGCTGAGCCAGCAGCGCACCGCCGAAGCCCAGCGCAACGGCAAGCTGGCCGCGGAAATCGTGCCGATCACGGTGACCATGGAAGTCACCGACAAGGAAACCGGCAAGACCGAGAAGGTCGAGGTGACCTTGAGCCAGGACGAAGGCAACCGCGTCGACACCACCCTCGAGAAGCTGGCCTCCCTCAAGCCCGTCGCCGGCCCCACCGGCACGGTCACGGCCGGCAACGCCAGCCAGCTCTCCGACGGCGCGGCCGCGGTCGTCATCATGAACAGCGAATATGCGGAAAAGAAGGGCGTCCAGCCGCTGGGCATCTTCCGCGGTTTTGCCACCGCCGGTTGCGAACCGGACATCATGGGCATCGGTCCGGTCTTCGCGATCCCGCGCCTGCTCGAGCGTCATGGCCTCAAGATGGACGACATCGGTCTGTGGGAACTCAATGAAGCCTTCGGCGTACAGGCCATGTACTGTATCAAGGAGCTGGGCATTCCCATGGAGCTGTGCAACGTCAATGGCGGTGCCATCGCCATTGGCCACCCCTACGGCATGTCTGGCGCCCGCATGGTCGGCGCGGCCCTGCTCGAAGGCAAGCGCCGCGGCGTGAAGCACGTCGTGGTGTCGATGTGCATCGCCCAGGGCATGGGCGCTGCCGGCCTGTTCGAAGTGGTGTGAGGCTGATCCAGCGCGATCTGCCGGCCCGGAGCTTCACCGCTCCGGGCCTTTTTGCGTGATTCGGTTTTGGGATCGTGTGCCGCTGCGTGCTAACATCGGCGGCTTTGATCAGGCCCCGTGTGCCGACGGGCGAACGTCCCC
>JAJXTQ010000060.1 GCA_021783685.1 Pseudomonadota bacterium
TGGGTCGCGGTGGGTCCGACACCACGGGCGTGGCGCTGGCGGCAGCGCTCGAGGCGGACGAGTGCCAGATCTTCACCGACGTCGACGGCGTCTATACCGCCGACCCGCGCATCGTCCCGACCGCGCGCCGTCTGGATCGCATCACCTTCGAGGAAATGCTCGAACTGGCCAGTCTCGGTGCCAAGGTGCTGCAGATCCGCTCGGTGGAATTCGCCGGAAAGTACAATGTGCCGCTGCGTGTCCTGTCGACCTTTCAGGAAGGGCCGGGTACGCTGATCACCTACGAGGAGCAGCAGGTGGAAGAGGTCATCATCTCAGGGATCGCGCACAACCGGGACGAGGCGCAGATCACCGTGAGCGGCATTCCCGACCAGCCGGGCGTTGCCTATCGCGTCCTGGGGCCGGTCGCCGAGGCCAACATCGAAGTGGACATGATCGTGCAGAACGTCGCCCGCGACGGCACGACCGATCTCACCTTCACGGTGCATCGCAACGACCATGAGCGGGCGCTCGACATCCTGCGCGCGCACCAGGCCGAGCTCGGGGCCCGCGAGATCGCGGGCGACGTGGCCATCGCCAAGGTGTCCGTCGTGGGCGTGGGCATGCGCAGTCACGCCGGGGTCGCGGCGCGGATGTTTGCGGCCCTGGCGGCCGAAGGGATCAACATCCGGATGATTTCGACCTCCGAGATCAAGATCTCCGTCGTCGTCGGCGAGAAATATGTCGAACTCGCGGTGCGGGCCCTGCACGAGGCCTTTGCGCTTCACCGCGATCCGGAACGTTAATGCCGAAGATTTCAGGGCCGATATCAGCGGGACATCACAGGACGTGGCCGATCCCGGATAGGCGGATGGAAAGCAAGGAGCTTTAAATGCTGATTCTGACGAGACGAGTGGGCGAAACGGTCATGGTGGGTGATGAAATCACCATCACCGTCCTGGGGGTCAAGGGCAACCAGGTCCGTTTGGGAATCAACGCGCCCAAGGATGTCGCGGTGCATCGCGAAGAGATCTACCAGCGCATCAAACACGAACATGACGACGCCGAACCGGGCAACGCGCTCTCGCGCTGAGGTCGCGGTCCGGCTTTACCTGCAAGCCGGTTGCCGATAAAATCGGCGCTCTTCTCAAGCCACGGTCTGCGTCCGAAGCGCCGGCCGTGGCGACTCGCTTACGGAGAGATGGCCGAGAGGCCGAAGGCGCTCCCCTGCTAAGGGAGTATGGGCCAAAAGCCCATCGAGGGTTCGAATCCCTCTCTCTCCGCCACATTTTTCGATCGGGCGGCGTCCATTCCCTGCGGGCGCCCGGGGCGTGCCGCCAAATGACTCCGATGCCGTTCTTGGGCATGCGGAGCTCGGGTGCGTTCGATCCGCGCGGGTTCCCTGATCCATGAGCCGCTACCGGCGCGGTCCGGGCATGGTCGGAAATACCTCGCTGCGGATGGGTTGCGAAGGAATGTTATGCTGATCGGGCATTCGTTCCATCAGAAACCAACGCTCGCGAGAGGGTCCCATGCATCGCCGACATCGAATCGTATCCTTGCTGTGCCTCATGTTGGTCGCCACGGTCGCTGCGGCCGAGTTGCCGAGCGCGCCGGCGCCCGCGGGCGCTGCGGTCTACTTCATCTCCCCCAAGGACGGCGAGCGCATCCGCGGTCCCGTGGTGGTCCGCTTCGGCTTGAAGGGCATGGGCGTGGCGCCGGCGGGCACTGCCAAGGAAGCGACCGGCCATCACCATCTCCTGGTCGATTGGGACCAGCCGCCGGTCAAAGGTGAGCCCATCCCGTCCGATGCCCATCATCGCCATTTCGGCAACGGCCAGACCGAGACCGCGCTGGATCTGGCGCCGGGTCGGCACACCCTGCAGCTGTTGATGGGCGATGCGAATCACGTCCCGCACGAGCCGCCGGTGCTGTCCGAGCGGGTCACGGTCGAGGTGTTGCCCTGAGCGCTCGTGAATCTTTCAGGCGCTCGGTCCGGCCGGACGCGCATCACGCCTGCCAAGCCGTGATGCGCGGGAGCAGGTCCGGGCAGATACCGGACTTGAGAGGCAAGCAATGCGCAGGGCGCGCATGGTTTCACCAATGCTGAGTCGTCCCGCGCCGCCGCTTGCGCCGGAACGTCCCGGTTGAGCGTCCTGCAGATCGATGAAGCGGGAGGCTGCCCGGCCTTGCCCGCTCGCGCCGACATGGACGTGAAGGCCGCCTACCTTGCGACGAACGACGGCGCGATGGTCTACGATCAGAACCGCATCAGCACGCCCGGGGCGTATTGCTTCGATCCCGACTACTGGCGTGGGCGCGCCGAAGTTCTCGCGGTCCCCGGGGGGCGCGCCCGCGTGCTGCGGATCGTCCAGCCCGGGCAGGAATGGATCTTGCGCCATTTCCATCGGGGCGGCTGGATGGGATCCCTCACGGCGGATCGCTATCTGTGGACGGGACTGGCACGCAGTCGACCCTGGCGCGAATGGCATCTCTTGTATGACCTCTACCGCGGGGGTTTTCCGGTGCCGCGTCCGATCGCGGCCCGCGTGCAGCGCGTCTGGCATGGGTGGTATCGGGCGGATCTGATCAGCGAGCGGCTGGATGCTGCGCCGCTCTCGGTGGTCTTGCGCCGGTCCGCGGCTCCGCCGCAGCTGTGGCACCGCATCGGGGCCCAGATCCGCTGCTTTCACCGGGCCGGTATCCATCACGCCGATCTCAACCTGGACAACATCCTGATCGGGCAGGATCAGCGGGTCTTTCTGCTGGATTTCGACAAGAGTGGCCGACGACGACCCCGGGCATCCTGGCAACAGGCGAATCTGCGCCGCTTGCGGCGCTCGCTGCTGAAGGCGCAGGCCGGCACGCCCGATCTCGTCTTCTCGACGGCTGATTGGGACGCACTGCTCGGCGGTTACGCCGAGGGCTGACGGCGCGCGTAAACGTCCGGCAACGGCGCCGGTCGCTTCTTGAAGCGTTCATGCACCCACAGATATTGTTCCGGACAGCGCCGGATCTGCGCTTCCAGAATCCGGTTCTGCCGCGCGGTATCGGCGACCGGGTCATCGCTCGGAAAACCCTCGAGCGGCGGGTCGATCCGGATCAGGTATTGCCCCGTTTCCAGGCGCCGCTCCATGTAAAACGGCAGCACGGCGGCGCCGGTCATGCGCGCCAGGCGCGCGGTGCCGGTATTGGTCGGCGCGGGATGGCCGAAGAACGGCACCAGTGCGCTGTTGCTGCCGCGGTAGTTCTGATCGGGGGCGTACCAGATGGTCCGTCCCTGCCGCAGCGCGCGCACCATGGCGCGGATGTCATGGCGCTCGATGGCGTGGCGAAAGCGGCGCCTGCGATGGCCGCCGAGGAAATGCTCGATGACCGGGTCGTCCTGGGGCCGGAACAGGATGTCCACATCCGCATGGGGCGCAAAAAGCCGGCCGCAGAGGTCGATCGACGTGAAGTGTCCACTCAGCAAAATGGCGCCCTGACCGCGCGCCTGCACCGCCTGCAAATGCTCCAGCCCCTCCAGCACAAGCCGCCGGTCGATCGCGGCGGCCGGTGCCCACCACGACATGGGCAGTTCGATCATCCCCATGCCGAGGGATTCGAAGTGCCGGCGCAGGAGTGTCGCGCGGGCGGCCTTGTCGAGCTCCGGAAAACACAGCGCCAGGTTCCGCTCGGCGACATGACGCCGGCGGCGAATCGTGTGCAAGGCCAGGCGGCCCAAGGCACGACCGATCGCCATCTGGGTGTCGTAGGAACACCGGGTGACCAGCCGCAATCCACCCAAGACGGCCCAGGTCAGCCAGTGGCGCGGATGAAACAGGGGCTGCGGGGGCAGGGCCATGGGGTGACGTTCTCCAGTAAAGGGCGCAGTCTAACAAGGGTGTCATGGGCTTGTGCTATCATCCGGCCAGCTTCTGGAAAGACCCGCCAATATCGATGCAAATGCATGATTTCAATCGCATAAAAGCCTTGGTCGTCGGCGACGTCATGGTCGATCGCTACTGGCGGGGCGATACCGCGCGCATTTCCCCGGAGGCGCCCGTGCCCATCGTGCGGGTCACCGGATGCGAGGATCGTGTCGGCGGGGCCGGTAACGTGGCCATGAATCTTGCCTCGCTGGGTGTGCAGACACGGCTGATCGGGCTCTGTGGCGCCGATGAGGCCGGGGCCGTGCTGGGGACACGACTGCGGGCCGCGGGGATCGACCCCTGCCTGCAGGAAGTCGCCGGATGCCCGACCATCACCAAGTTGCGGGTGCTGAGTCGGCATCAGCAACTGCTGCGGCTGGATTTCGAAAGCCGCTATCCCGATGAGGCCGGGCACGGCATTCTCAAGCCCTTCAACGACTCGTTGCGCCAGGTGGACATCGTCGTCCTGTCCGACTACGGCAAGGGCAGCTTGAGTCAGGCGCCTGCGCTGATCCGGGCGGCGCGCGCCGCCGGTATCCCGGTGCTGGTCGACCCGAAGGGAACGGATTTCGAGCGCTATCGCGGCGCGACGGCCATCACGCCCAATCTCCATGAGTTTCTCTCGGTGGCGGGATCCGGCCCGGTGCCGGTGGACCTGATCGCTGCCGGCGATGACTGGTGTCGACGGCTGGACCTCGAGCGGCTGGTCGTCACCCGTGGCGAGGACGGCATCAGCCTCTTCGACGGCGCGGGCGGACATGAACGGCTGCCGGCGCGAGCGCGGGACGTGTTCGACGTGACCGGTGCGGGCGATACCGTGATCGCGGTGCTGGCAGCGGGTCGCGCAGCCGGGATGGCATGGCCGGATGCGGCAGCCCTGGCGAATGTCGCGGCGGGATGGGCCGTGGGGCGTCTCGGCACCGTGGCGATCAGCGCCGCGCAATTGCGCGAGGCAGCCGGTGTCTCGCGGGACGGCGATGGCGGCATGACGACGGAGCCGGACCTGGTGCAGCGGGTGGCCTGCGCCCGCGCAAACGGCGAGCGGATCGTGATGACCAACGGGTGCTTCGACGTGCTCCACCCCGGACACATCCGCTATCTCCGCGAGGCGCGCGCTCTGGGCGACCGCCTCATCGTGGCGGTCAACGATGACGATTCGGTGCGGCGGCTCAAGGGAGCGCAGCGGCCGGTCAATCCGCTGTCCGATCGTGTGGCGATGCTGTCGGCGCTGGATTGCGTCGATTGGGTGGTGGGCTTCAGCGAAGACACGCCGGTCCGACTGATCGCCGCCATCAAGCCGGATGTGCTGGTCAAGGGTGGGGACTATGGCATCGAGGCGATCGCCGGCGCCGATGAGGTCCGCGCGGCGGGCGGCGAGGTCCGTGTCCTGCCCTTCCTGCCGGGCTATTCCACCACCGGGCTGCTGGAACGGCTGCGACGAGGAGAAGGGTGATGCTGCGCCGCCTCTATACGCTGCTTCTGATTCTCGGCCTGCCGCTGCTGGGGGTGCTGTTGGCCTGGCGCCTGTGGCACCGGCCAGAGTACCGCGACCGCTGGTGGCAACGGCTCGGCCTCGGTTTTGCGCCCGTCCCGCGCGAGCGCCCCTGCCTCTGGCTGCATGCCGTTTCGGTCGGTGAAGTGGTGGCGGCGACCCCGCTCGTCAAGCGCTTGCAGTCGCGCTACCCGAACTGGACGATCGTCGTCACCACCCTGACGCCGACCGGCGCCGAGCGGGTGCGCCGTACGTTCGGCGATGCCGTGACGCACTATTATCTGCCGCTGGACCTGCCGTGGATGGTCGACCGCTTGCTCGGGCGCATCGCGCCACGCGCGGCCATCGTCATGGAAACCGAGTTGTGGCCGAATCTGCTGGCCGCCTGTGGGCGACGGGATGTTCCGGTCGTGCTCGCCAACGCCCGCATTTCCGAGCGATCGTTCCGCCACTACCGTCGCCTGCGTCCCTTGATGGCCGAGCTGCTCTCGGAAGTCAGTTGCGCCGCTGCCCAAGGCAAGGCCGATGCCGAACGTCTGGCGGCGCTGGGCATGGCGCGCTCCGCCATCCGCGTGACCGGGAATCTGAAGTTCGATCGGGAACGCCGCGCGGTCGGCGCCGAGGCCCCGGATTGGCGTAGCGGCTGGGGCGCAACGCGCCCGGTCTGGGTCGCGGGCAGCACCCACGAGGGCGAGGAGGCGCTGTTGCTGGACGCGCTGGCGATCTTGCGGGCCCGCTGGCCGGATCTCTTGCTGGTCCTGGTGCCACGCCATCCGCAACGTTTCGAGGCGGTGCGCGCGCTGCTGGATGCGCGCGGGATCGCCTACGCCCGACGCAGCGCGCAGCAATGGCCCACCGCTGCGATGCCGGTGTTTCTCATCGACACCATGGGCGAGCTGGGAATGCTCTACGAGGCGGCGGACTTCGCGTTCATCGGCGGCAGTCTGGTCCCCGTGGGCGGACACAATGCGCTCGAGGCCGTCGACCATGGCGTGCCGGTGCTGACCGGGCCTGCCGTATCCAATTTCCGGGAGATCTACGCGGCGCTGCGCGAGGAGGGCGCCGCAGTGATGGTGGACGACGCCGCATCGCTGGCCCAAGGCATCGACACCTGGCTGACGGATCCGCAGGCTGCGGGGCGGGCCGGGGCGCGGGGGCAGCGCTGGATGGCGGAGAATCGCGGGGCTGTCGACCGGCTTTGGGAGGTGATCGAGCCGTATCTCGCCGGAACCGGACCGGCGGCGTGCGGACCGGTGGACGAGCGGCTGAGCGGCCGGCCGGCCGAGGCCTAATAACGGGGCAAGGAGCCGTCGATCTGCACCGACCAGGCATCAATGCCGCCGGCGAGATTGTGGACCTGTGTGAATCCATGGCCCGACAGGAAGGCGACGACCTGGGCGCTGCGCATGCCGTGATGGCAGTACACCACCAGCGGCCGGTCGCGGGGCAAGGTCTCGTAGCGTGCGGGCATCTGGCCCATGGGGATGAGCTGGCTGTCCGGCAGGTGGGCGATGGCGTATTCCCAGTCCTCGCGCACATCGAGCAGCAACGGCGGCGCTGCTTCCTGCAGCCAGGCGGCGAGGCGGCGCACGTCGACGCTCTGCATGGGCAGGCGCCTCAGAAGCGGAAGGCCGGGGGAACGGGCGCGTTCACCAACGCCGGCAGCGAGGTCTCGAACAGGCTGCGCCGCACCCAGCGGTCCACATCCACCCGCGTGAACAGCACGGCTTCCATCACGGGCTCCGTGCCGATGATCAGCAGCAACCGGCCGCCGATGGTGAGCGCGCGATGAAAGCCCTCGTGGTAGAGCGGCAGCGAACCCGTCACCAGGATGACGTCGTGTTGTTGCTCGATGCCGGGCAGGCCGCGTCCGAGATCCTTGCAGGCGAGCGCGACGTTGGGCACCCCGGAAGCCGCCAGCCGGTCGTTCGCTGCGGCAATGAAGTCGCCCTGGATGTCGGCGCTGTCGACGCGGCGCCCCAGGCGGGCAAGGCAGGCGGTCAGGTAACCACTGCCGGTGCCGACTTCCAGCACCTGATCCAGCGGACCGATGTCGAGTTCCTGCAGCATGCGCGCGGCGATCTTCGGTTCTTCCATGACCTGCCCGTGCCCCAGCGGCAGCGAGAGGTCGGCATACGCCAGCGAGCGGTGGGCAGGGGGCACGAAGCGTTCCCGGGGGACGCTTTCCATCACCTCCAGCACGCGTTCATCGGAGACGAACCAGGTGCGGATCTGTTGCTCCACCATGCTGATGCGGGCCTGCTTGGGATCCACGGCTCGACACTCCCCGAAGCTGCTGGATGAAAGGCGCACATGGTAGCACGCAGTCGCGGCGTTCTTCCTCCGTGGGCGCAGGCGATACAATGCACGCTGCTGCAGGCCCGGTCGTCGACGGGGTGCGGGCGCCATCGAGGAAAACACGTCATGAACGCCGTTCCGTCCGAATCGAAGCAGATCGATCACCTGCTGGAAACCGAACTCACCCAGGGCTATCCCGGCTCCCGCAAGATCCATGTCGCGGGCTCGCGACCGGACCTCGAGGTCGCCATGCGCGAGGTCGCCCAGTCGCCGACACGGGTCGCGACCGGGATGGTGCACAATCCCGCCCTCACCCTCTACGACACCTCGGGTCCCTATACGGACCCCGACGTGGCCATCGACCTGAAAGCAGGGCTGGCGCCGCTGCGCGAGGGGTGGATCGCCGAGCGCGATGACACGGTCGCCCTGGGCGCGCTCAGTTCCGACTACAGCCGGATCCGCCTGCAGGATGCGGAAACCGCGGCGCTGCGGTTTCCGGCCCAGCGCCTGCCGCGCCGCGCCCGCGCCGGCGCCAACGTCACCCAGATGCACTACGCCCGGCGCGGCATCGTCACGCCGGAGATGGAATACGTCGCCATCCGGGAGAACCAGCGCCTGGACGCGCTGCGCGCGACTTACGAACAGGCTGGCCTCTTGCGGCGCCATCCGGGCCAGGCCTTCGGCGCCCGCTTGCCCGAACGGATGACACCGGAATTCGTCCGCGCCGAGGTCGCGGCGGGGCGGGCCATCATCCCGGCCAACATCAACCATCCCGAAAGCGAACCGATGATCATCGGGCGCAATTTCCTGGTGAAGGTGAACGCCAACATCGGCAACTCGGCGGTGAGCAGTTCGATCGCCGAGGAGGTGGAGAAACTCGTCTGGGCCATCCGCTGGGGCGGCGACACCGTCATGGACCTTTCCACGGGCAAGCACATCCACGAGACGCGCGAGTGGATCATCCGCAACGCACCGGTGCCCATCGGCACGGTGCCCATCTACCAGGCGCTGGAAAAGGTCGACGGCCGCGCCGAGGCGCTGACCTGGGAAATCTTTCGCGACACCCTGATCGAGCAGGCCGAGCAGGGCGTGGACTACTTCACCATCCACGCCGGCGTGCGCCTGGCCTTCATCC
>JAJXTQ010000061.1 GCA_021783685.1 Pseudomonadota bacterium
GGGCATCGCGGTCTCTCGGGCAGGGTGGATCGGCGGACTACAATGATAGGCCACGCAGCGTGGTTGCGAACCTTTGGGCGATGACGAGGAGTCAAGGATGAACAGGCGAAAACACAGTCGGAACATGGTGTGGGCGCTGCTCTTGCTGCCCTGGATGGCGGTCGCGGCGGAGTGGCAGCTCGGCAAGGACGAGAGCGGGGTCCGCGTGTACTCGAGGGATGCCGCCGGAGGGGGAATCGAGGTCAAGGCGGAAACCACGGTGGACGCGCCGCTGGTGAGCGTGATGGCACTGATTCTGGATTATGACGCCGCGACACGCTGGCGCGCATCGATGATCAAGTCCATGAAAGTCAAGGACCAGCCGAATGATCACACCTGGATTCTGCAGGTCCACGCCGAGCCGCCATGGCCGTTGCCGGCCAACGAGAGCGTCATCGAGGCCCAGCTCCAGGCCAAACCCGATCGCGTGATCTACCAGTACAAGGAGCGTCCCGATCTGCAGCCGCCCGGCACCAAGAGCGCGCTGGGGGCGATGAACGGCGAATGGATTCTCAAACCGGCCGGGGAGGGGCGTACCCAGGTCACCAACGTCATGATGATGAAGCCCAACATTCCCGTGCCGGATTGGCTCATCAAACGCATGATCTACAGCACGCCGCATGAGCAGTTGATCAAGCTCGGCAAGGTGGCTGGAGAGCCGCAATACCGGCCCAGCGCCGCTCCTCCCAAAATCAAGGAGCTGCTGGCGCCGACCTTGAAGTCGGCCTCGCAATCGAGTCGGAATGGCGCCTCGGTTTCCTGAAGCCGATTGGTTGGTCGAGCAGATTCCAGAAGCAAGAAAGCTCCCACGGGTCGAACGGTGCGGGCGCTGGACCCGGTCGATCCGGAGCCCCTGCCGCAACCGGAACCGGAGATCACCCGGCTGAAGGGGCGAGGGGCCGAGCGGGACGTCGAAATCGAGGCCAGGACGGCGATTGCCGCAAATGGGGCGCGGTCTGACGTGACGGGAGCCAGTGACCTGTGCGAAGGCCGGAGGCCCGTCGCAACGGGGCGCCGGCCGGCCGCGGTCGCTGACGCGTTCGGCATTCGGCTGAGCGCCCCGCCTGGCGATGGAGGAAGCTGCGGTGGATGCCGCCATGCGTAGGCTGGCGGTCCGCTAGCCGCGGCCCGGCCATGGATCGCGATGCTCGCATCGTGAGTCGGACCGCACACACCGCATGGGGCATCCGCGCATGTGGCATCCGCAAGGGCTGCAAGTGCCGCCCCGGGGCAAGCGACTTCGCGTCGCGTCCAGACGCCCGCTGACACCGACCCGGATCAACGGGACGTGGTCGTGCGACTTCGTGTTCAACGTCTGCGCCAGCGGCTGGCAACCGAGGTGTTTGATGTGGTCGAGGAGCGCGGTCACGAGCGTATCGTGACCGACGGGGTCGCCGGCCGCCATTCCGGTTGGTGGTCGACACGCTGTCACCGTCGGTCCATAAGAAAAGTCGACAGATCAACCGGTTCGGCGTCGGCAGTTTAATGCCGCAGATCCTACGCCGGGTTCGCAGTTGACGGCGCAGGAACCGGAGCCCAAGGAAGGCTGACCCGATCCGCCGGATCGACGCAAAGGGCGCCGCCCCCGGGCAGCGCCTTTTTTTCTCAAGGTCCTCAGGCGCCGGTCGATACTCTCCATGAAGTCCTGCATCCGCTCGGGCTTCCGCCGCGCCCGGATAGACGGGCCGACGTGTCGAACCAAAAAACCAGGAAAAAATATCATGAACAAAAATCTGAAAATCGGTGCCTTCTCGGTCCTGTTCGGCGTGCTGCCGCTGGCTGCCCAGGCGGACATGACGGCCATTCCCTACGGCGAGCTGGCGGGGATCAACGGTCAGGGTCTGACGCTCGACATCGGCAAGACCAAGGACAAGGGCTTGTCGTTGTCGATGGATGCCACCGGGGGCAGCTTCTCGGTCGGCCCGTCGAAGAGCAAGTTCAGGACGCTGGGCTATTCCGATCCTGTCACGGGCGCTGCGTTCAGCTTCGATGGCGGCCGGGACAAGTCCAAGGGGTTGGGCTTCAGCTGGACCATGCCGACTGCGCCCTGATTCTTCCGTCCATCCGCGTCATCCCACAGCAGGGGCCCTCAGGGCCCCTGCTGTTTTCGAGGTCTGCCGTTTGCATCCTGCCGGGCTCTTTCTCTATAAACGAGAGTTCGACCCCCGAGCCCACGAGGCGCCGCCTTGCAGCAGCAATCATTCGGCTATCTGGCACTGGCGCTTGCGGTCGGCTTGCTGATCGGTCTGGAACGGGGCTGGCAGAGCCGCGCGCTCCCGGAAGGCGAGCGCATCGCGGGCCTGCGCACCTTTGGTCTTCTGGGGCTCCTGGGCGGCGTCGCCAGTCTGCTGGGCCAGCACTTGGGCGGCAGCGTTGCGGCCGCGATCGTCCTGGCGGCGGCCCTGGTCATGGGCGGCAGCTACCTGCTGCGGTTTCGCGCGGACGGCACCGCGAGCGCAACGACCACCGTTGCGGGACTGCTGACCGTGGGGCTGGGCGCACTGGCCGGGCTGGGCGAGTCGACTTTGGCAGCGGCGGGGGCGGTCATTGCCACGATGCTGCTCAACCTCAAGCCGATCCTGCACACCGGGGTGGCGCGGCTGCAGGCGCATGAACTGCGCGCCACGCTGAATCTGCTGCTGATCTCGGTCGTCCTCTTGCCGGTGTTGCCCAACGCGGGCTACGGACCCGGCGCAGTGCTCAATCCCTATCGAATCTGGATGATGGTGGTCCTGATCGCCAGCATCTCCTTCGCCGGCTATTTTGCGGTCAAGCTGCTGGGGCCGGGCCGGGGGATTCTGCTGACGGGCTTGTTCGGGGGCTTGAGTTCCTCCACGGCAGTGACCTGGAGCCTCGCGCGGATCGGGCGCAGCCAACCGGACTGGAGCCCGACGCTCGCAAGCGGCATTCTGGTGGCCTGCGGCACCATGTTCCCGCGCATCCTGCTGGTCGCGGGCCTGATGCATCCGCCCCTCTTGCCGGCCCTGACACTGCCGCTGGCCGTGATGGCGGGGGTGACCTACGGCGGCGCGATACTGATCTGGTGGCGGCAGCACCGACGCATCGACGCTCCCGTCCTGAGCCTGAGCAATCCATTCCAGCTGCGCATGGCGATGCGGTTTGCTGCCCTGCTGCTCGGCGTGCTGCTGCTGGCCGAATGGATCGAGACCCGATGGGGCGATCCCGGTCTCTATGGACTAGCGGTGCTGTCCGGTCTCTCGGATGTCGATGCGATCACGCTGTCGCTCGCGCGCATGGGGCAGGAGGGGCTTGGCATTCCGACGGTATTGCTGGGGATCCTGTTGGCCGCAACGTCCAACAACCTCGTCAAGATGGGACTCGCGCTTGCCTTGGGTGGGCGCGGGGTAGGCGTTCGGGTGGCGGCCGTCCTGGGCGCGGCCATGCTCTCGGGGCTGCTGATCGGCTTTTGGCTGAACGCAGCAGGCTAGCGGCCGACGGTCATGCTCGTACTTGCCGTCTGGTGTGGCAGTTCCACGCGGGCTAGCCCTTCCCCGCGCGGGTCAGACGCCGCCGTCAATGCATCGCTACGCCGGTCCCAGACAATGACCTGCATGTCGCCGTAACGGCGGGAAACGGCCTCCACATGATGGCCCTTGGCCGCCAGCGCCTCGATCACTGCGCCGTCGAAGGCTCCGGGCTCATGAAAGAGTCGGTCCGGCAGGTATTGGTGGTGATAGCGGGGCAGGGCGACCATGGTGTCGGCGTCGGCGCCTTCGGCAAAGGCCAGGCTGGCGAGGAGCACCATGCTGATGATGCGGCTCCCGCCCGGCGTGCCGAGGATCGCGATGCGATCGCCCTGCTCGAGAAATGTCGGCGACATGCTCGAGAGTGGACGCTTGCCCGGGGCTATGGCATTGGCCGCACTGCCGACCAGCCCATAGGCATTGGGCGCGCCCGGCGCGGCGGCGAAATCATCCATTTCGTTGTTGAGGACGACGCCCGTCCCCGGCGGCATGAAGGCCGAGCCGAACGGTGTGTTGATCGAGAGCGTCGCCGCCACCCGGTTGCCGTCGGCATCGATCACCGAGAAATGCGTGGTGTGGCGGTCCAGACCCGCTGAGCCATCGGGCGCGGGGGTGGCGCTCGGCGTGGCGCGGTCGGGGTCGATGTCCGCGCGCAGCGCGTCGGCATAGTCCGGGTCCAGCAATCGGGCGAGCGGCAGGTCGACGAAATCGGGATCGCCGAGCTCGAGGGCTCGGTCGCGGTAGGCCCGGCGCATGGCCTCTGTGGTCCAGTGAATGCGCTCTGCCGGGGCTTGGGCGACCAGATCGACGCCCGCGAGGATCTGCAGGGCTTCCGCCAGGACCACGCCGCCCGATGAGGGCGGGGCGGCTGAGATGACCCGCATATCCCGATAGTCGAACCGGATCGGCGCGCGTTCCACGACCCGGTAACCGGCCAGGTCCGCAGGGGTCCAGATCCCGCCCGCCTCACGGACGCCCCGCACCATACGTGCCGCGACCGGACCGCGATAGAAGCCGTCATGACCGCGGGCCGCCAGTGCCTGCAGGGTGTCCGCCAACGCGGGCTGACGCAACCGCCAGCCGGGAACCGGCGCGAGGCCCGCGGCCAGAAAGGTCCGCCGCGCGGCCGGGGATGCGAGCAGCGCGGGCAACCGGTAGCCGGCCAACACGGCGTAGTCCCGGCCGACGGCAAATCCCTCGCGAGCCAGGCGAATGGCCGGGTCGAGCGCTACGGCCAGCGGCAGGCGGCCGTAGTGCGTCGCCAGATACGCCAGGGCGGCGGGCTGGCCGGGAATGGCCGCCGCGAGCGCGCCGTCCTGGGCGCGGCGCGCCTGAAACCTACCCTTTTCGTCCAGATAGAGGTCGGCCGTTGCCGCCAGCGGGGCACGCTCCCGCCCGTCCACCATGACCGTCCGCGCGTCCACGGCGCGGTGCAGCAGCCAGAAGCCACCGCCACCCAAGCCGGAGCCGGCCGGTTCCACGACGGCCAGTGCGGCGCTGATGGCAACGGCGGCATCGAAGGCATTGCCGCCCTGCGCCAGAACCGCGAAACCGGCGGCTGTCGCGGCGGGGTGCGCCGTTGCGATGGCGGCGCGTCCCGGACCTGCGGCGCCGCAGGCCACCGACCAGCACGCCAGAATCAGCAGCAGGGCGCCCGCGAAGCTGCATGCCAGCCGCGGACGGCGGTGCGTCACGCCTGACCCCGCGCCGGCCCGAAGCGCTTGCGCAGTTCCGCGGTCACATTGGGCGTCACGAAGCTGCTGACGTCGCCCTGAAAGGCCGCGATCTCCCGCACCAGCGTGGAGGACAGGTAGGTGTAATGTTCCGATGGGGCGAGAAACATCGTTTCCACCGTGGGCGCCAGATGACGGTTCATGCCGGCGAGCTGGAACTCGTGCTCGAAGTCCGACACGGCGCGCAGCCCCCGCAGAATGACGTCGACGCCGTGCTCGCGGGCATAGTCGACGGTCAGTCCCGAAAAGGACACCACCTCGACGTTGCGCAGGTGGGCGAGCGCGCCGCAGGACATGGCCACCCGTTCTTCCTTGCTGAACAGCGGCTTCTTGCCGGGATTGTCGGCGACCGCCAGGATCAGCCGTTCGAACAGCCGCGCCGCACGCTCGGCCAGATCGACGTGGCCGCGGGTGATGGGATCGAAGGTGCCGGGATACAGGGCGAGCGCCATACACTGTCCTTCATCGAGACGGGGGGATGCGGGCCGTACCATGCTAACCCATGGTTTGCCGGGAAATCTCCCCAGGCCCCGCCTGCGCTTCGTCGGGCCGGGCAGTCGTTTGCAGCAAGCGGAAGCGGATCTCCCCGGCCCGTCCCTCGCGCCAGACCGACCATCCCGCCGGCAGGACCGGATCCCGGCCGCGGGGCATTTCCACATAGACCTTGCCGCCGGGACGGATCGCGCCGGTGCGGTCCAGCGCGGCAAGCGCCGGCTCCCAGAGCGCGTCGGCAAACGGGGGATCGACGAAGGCGATGTCGAATGGACGGTCATTGCCGGCGAGCCAGTCCAGCGCCGCGGCGGGGTGGCAGGACACGCCGTCCATGCCGATCCGCGTCAGTGCCGCCCGCAGATGATCGATGACCTGCCGGTTGCGCTCCACCAGCACCACCTCGCGGGCCCCGCGCGAGCGCGCCTCCAGCCCCAGCGCCCCGCTGCCGGCAAAGAGATCCAGACAGCGCGCGCCGGGCAAGTCCGGCGCCAGCCAGTTGAACAGCGTTTCGCGCACCCGGTCCGGCGTGGGCCGCAGCCCGGGCACCGGGGGAAAGTCCAGCCGGCGACCGCGCCAGTGGCCGGCGATGAGGCGGATCTGGTTGCGCCTGGCCGAAGCCATGCTTAAGCGCCGCTGCCCAGATGCAGTCCGACCACGCCGAGCACGATGAGGCCGAGGCTCAACCCCTTGAGGACATTCCACGATTCCCCGAACCAGACCACGCCGATGCCCGCGATCACGGCCGTCCCCACGGCAGACCAGATCGCGTAGGCCATGCCCACCTCCAGTGTGCGCAGGGCGCGGGCCAGTGCCGTGAAGGCCAGCAGGTAACAGACGAACATCGCCAGGGTGGGACCCGGCCGGCTCAAGCTCTCCGAGAGCTTCATCGCCGTGGTGCCGGCGATTTCGAAGCCGATGGCCAGCATCAGCGCCAGCCAACCCTGCGGCATCATGCGCCGACCGCCTTTGCCAGCGCCTGTTCGATGTCCGCGACGATGTCGTCGATGTGCTCGAGGCCGACCGACAGCCGCACCATGTCCACCGTCACGCCGGCCGCCTCGAGTTCACCGGGGCCGAGCTGGCGGTGGGTGGTCGTCGCGGGATGGCAGGCCAGCGATTTGGCGTCGCCGATGTTGACCAGCCGCACGATGAGCTGCAGGGCGTCGATGAAGCGGGCGCCGGCTTCCGCCCCGCCACGGATGCCGAAGCTGAGGATGCCCGAGGCCTGTCCGCCCAGATAGTGCGCGGCGCGCGCGTGCTGGGGGCTGTCGGCAAGGCCGGCGTATTTGACCCAGCTCACCCCGGGATGGCGATGCAGGAATTGGGCGACGGCGAGCGCATTGGCGCAATGCCGCTCCATGCGCAGCGGCAGGGTTTCGATGCCCTGGAGCAGCAGGAAGGCGTTGAAGGGCGACAGGGAGGCGCCCATGTTGCGCAGGGGCACGACGCGGCAGCGGCCGATGTAGGCGGCCGGACCAAAGGCGTCGGTGTAGACCACGCCGTGGTAGGACGGGTCGGGGCGCACCATCATGGGAAAGCGCTCGGCATGCTCGGCCCAGGGGAAGCGCCCCGAGTCCACCACCAGGCCGCCCATGGTGGTGCCGTGTCCGCCCATGTACTTGGTGAGCGAGTGCACCACGATGTCCGCACCGTGCTCGAAGGGGCGCAGCAGGCAGGGCGTGGCGACCGTGTTGTCGACGATGAGCGGGATGCCGTGGGCATGGGCGATCGCGGCCAGGCGCGCGATGTCGGCGATTTCGCCCGAGGGGTTGCCGATCGACTCGCAGAACAGCGCGCGCGTGCGGTCGTCGATGGCCGCTGCGATGCCGTCGAAATCCTCGTTGCCGAGCAGGCGCGCCGCGATGCCGAGCTGGGGCAGGGTATGGGCGAACAGATTGTAGGTCCCGCCATAGAGCTTGGCGGTGCTGACGATGTTGTCGCCGGCTGCCGCCAGGGTCTGGATGGCATAGGTGATGGCGGCCATGCCCGAGGCCACGGCGAGCGCGCCGATCCCGCCTTCCAGCGCCGCGACGCGCGCCTCCAGCACGGCGGTGGTGGGATTCATGATGCGCGTATAGATGTTGCCCGGCACCTTGAGGTCGAACAGGTCGGCGCCGTGCTGGGTGTCGTCGAAGGCGTAGGACGTCGTCTGATACACCGGCACCGCGACCGCGTGGGTGGTGGGTTCGGGCGTATAGCCGGCGTGGATCGCCAGGGTTTCGGGCTTCATGGGCACTGTCTCCGTTGGGTCTTGGATCGCACCTGAGTCACGTCTGGCTGTCCGGGGCGAGCGCGGCCAGTCTACCCAAGCCGCTGGCGGCTTCCTACCGAGCCCCGGGGGCGGGTGGTAGCATAGCCGGCCGAAGCGGGCGTTCCGACGGGCGCCGATCGATCAGCGGGAGGACGGTGTGGAGCAGATGATGGTGCCGTTGCGGGAGTGGCTGGCCCAGCTGGTCGTATGGATGCCGTGGCTGGGCGACGAGCGGGGCGCCTTGCTGGCCGTTGCGCTGCTCCTCGTCGCAGCGGCCGGGGCGGCTGGTGCGATCCTGGTGATGCGTCGCCGCCAGAAACCCCGCGCGGCGGCGCCCGCGCCGCAGGCCCGCGCAGCCTTGCCCCAGGCACCGCAGCCATCGCCGCCGGTGCAGCCCATTCCCGTGCCGGCGCCCGTCGCCGCGCCACCCGCCCCGGCGCCGACACCACCGCCCCGGACGACGGAACCGACATCTGTTCCGCCGCCGGTGCCCGTCGAGCCGCATGTCGAAGCACCGGTGAGCCCGGCACCGTCGCTGCCGATCGAGGTTGCGCCCGAAGCCAAGGCGGCGGCGGACGTGGCTGTCGAGGCAGTCGCGCCCCGGATGGGCTGGCTGGGCCGCATCCGGGCCGGGTTGAGCAAGACCCGCGTCGGGCTGGCCGACGGCCTGGGCAGCCTGTTTCTGGGCGGCAAGCGCCTCGACGACGATCTGCTGGAGGATCTGGAGACCCGGCTGCTCATGGCCGACGTCGTTCTCGAAGCC
>JAJXTQ010000062.1 GCA_021783685.1 Pseudomonadota bacterium
CTGGACAGCGCGACGCCGAACATTCGCGCACCGATCTTATATTCACGAAACGCCATATTGGCTCTCCCCCTTCGTGTTTCTGGGTGTCTTATCGCTCGTAGGCAAGCTCTTGCGGCATGCGGCCGGCCGGAATCACCGTTCCCTCACGCGCAGTCAGCCACATGTTGATCAGCCACAGGACGTTGCCGGTGAACACCATCGTGCCACCGATCCAGCGGGCGATCATGTACGGGTGCTCGGCAATCACCACGTCGATATACGGAACTTCGTAGATCTTGCCCGCGCCCTGAATCAGGCCGGCGATCGTCATCGAAACCCAGTAGGTCGTGAAGCCGATGAGCAGCATCCAGTAGTGCACGTTGCCCAGGGTCAGCGAGTACAGCTTGCGACGCATGATGTTCTGCAGACCGAAGTAGACCGCGGCGACTTCCAGGAAGGTCGAGAAGCCGAGCAGCGCGAGGTGCGCGTGGGCCACGATCCAGCCGGTGCCGTGGATGTACCAGTTGATCGCGCGGGTCTGCTGGAAGCCGCCTTGCATGTTCAGCGGGATGGCCATCAGCACGCCCGTGATCGTGAAGCGGATTTCCAGGTTTTCCACGAACATGTGCCACTTGCCCTGCATGGTGAGCATCAGGTTGGACACGAACGCGATCGCGGGCACCAGGATCAGCACGCCTTCCACCGACGCGAAGGACTTGAGCCACTCCGGCAGCGGGGCGGACATCAGGTGGTGCGCAGCGGGGGTCGAGTAGAACACCACGACCGACCAGAAGTGCAGGTGGCCGATGCGGTGCGAGTACAGCGGGTTGCCCGTGACCTTCGGCACCGTGTAGTACGCGATCGCGGCGGCAACCGGGGTGATCCAGAGGCCGAGCACGTTGTGCGCGAACCACCAGGTCATGTAGCCCTCGGTCAGACCGGTCAGGTGGAAGAACTCGGGCGTGTTACCGACCAGGAACACGATGGTGACCATGAACACGGCGGCGGCGAAGAACCAGTTCGTCGTGTAGATCCCCTGCGTGCGGCGCTGGATGACCGTCATCCACACGTTGATGCACAGCGGCAGCACCATCGCGAACGCGATGTAGAGGTCGATGAACCACGGGAAGTCGGAGTACTCCCGGCCCGAGGTGATCCCGGCCCACAGTACCGTCAGGCCCAGGGAAAGGCCGACGTTCCAGGAGAGGGCGTTCCACAGGCCCAGCTTTTCGGACCACAGCTTGGTGTTGCCCAGGGCGGGCGTGATGTACATCATCGCCATACCGAAGGCCATCGAGATCCAGCCGAAAATCACCGCATGGACGTGCACCTGGCGCATGTGGCCAAACGCGAAGTACATGTTGCCGGTGACGAAATCCGGGAAACCGAGCTTGGCGGCGTTGAATGAACCGAGGCCGGTCCCGATGACAAACCACAGGATGGCGGAAAAGCCCCAGTAGATGGCCGCCGCCCCGTTTGGAATGTCTTCATTACGTGCAAATAGATACTTAAACATGGTATTCCCCTTCGTTACTCGAGGTCATGTCTCGAAAATTTCAACCGCGCTTCTGTTCCTGGTGGTTCTTCGGCGTCAGGATGTAGTAGGAAAGCAGCATGCTCGAGAACGCAAGCAGAATCCCCAGCAATCCGGCAATGGTTGCCATGGTTGGTTACCTCGTTGATTCGAAATCCGTGGATGGATGGTCGTGAAACAAAGCCGCTGCCGCTCAGTGCGCGCCGGCGTGTGCTTCGTTGCGCTTGTTGGCGCGCTCGAGCATGTCGTGCTTCGTCAGGCCGACGACCAGAATTCCGACGAAGGCAAAACCGAATACGAGCATGGCCCAATCGATGAATCCGGTGAACGTCGACGGATCGTAGGCCATCCCGCCGATGCCACCCCAGTTTCCAAAACCGCCGCGTCCCAGCATGCACATCATTGCCGCGCCGAACACGCTGCCGTTGCCCATGCCGGTCAGCATCCCGCCAACGATGATGGACCAGAAGGCTTTACTCGTTATCGACCTTTCTTCCATGCTCCCCCCTAGAGGCTAGTACTTCAAAAATTCCCTTCCGGACCGGCGCCAGAAGCGCCATGGAACCACCGGACCGAAAGCCAGAAACCACAACTGACTGTACGAACTCGCAGAAACGGTTGCCGCGTCGCGCATCTCCCTATGTGATCGGACCCCACAGTGCGGAATTTTTCCTTTTTTCATTTTCACTGCGGAAAAGCAGGCGCGATCATAGGAAGAGCGGTCTCCCGCTGTCAAGCGCAAAGCGCGTACGCACCCGGCGCGGGTACGCGCCGCCGATACCGTGTTTGGGTTCTCCTCCTCGATTGCGCCGCATCGCCGCAGACATCGGTTCACCCGACACGGCGACATGGGCTTTCTTCTGATAATCGGCGGATTGTGGCGGAGAAAAAACCGGGGCGCAAAGTTTTTTTCCGAGGGCGATCGACGCCGTATCGCCAGCGCAACAGATTTCGGCGGCGATGAGAACGTCTACGAATTGGCCCTGTCGACAGGGCACGAACGGCCTCCCCGTTTTGCTGCACCACGACAGGGAACATGGGGCCGAATCTCCGGACCGGCGGCGTGACGGTCCGACCGCGGCCGTCCGGAAGCCCGGGGCAGTTTGGGATACCATTGCGGACTTGTTTCCCGCACGGTGCCCGTCCCGGGAGCCGGATGCGGCCGGAGGATTGCCATGAGCGGTATTGCCCAGTTTTTCCAAAACCTGCCCGACGGCTGGACGATCTATGTCTGGCTGGTTGCGGGTGGCCTGATCATCATTGCCGCCATCTTCTGGATGCGCTGGGGCTTCAAGAACGAGCAGTTCGACGAAGACATCAAGTATGTGATCTTCGACGAAGAGGACCAGGACAAGATGACCCCCGAGGAATATGCGAAGTCCCGGGAGGTCATGAAGAAGCAGATGGAAAGCCGCGAGCGGCATCTGGCGATGAAGGCCGCCGCCGAAGCGCAGAAGCGCCGGGCGTAAGGAGCGGCTCGCGTGCGATCCGGAGAAAAAGCCCTGTGGGGCGGCATGGCCCTGTTCGTCGCAGCCGGAGTCGCCTGGAAGCTGGCGCACCCGCCGACCAAGCGCGACGAGGAAATTCCCTACTACAGCACGGCCTCGCACGCCGTCGCGGTACGCGCCAGCGAACTGATCGACCAGTACCGGTGCAAGGACTGCCACAGCCTGTGGACCACGCACAACATGTTCCAGTTCGTGCCGGCGCCGATGCTCGACGGGATCGGCTCGCTGCGCAGCGAGCAGTGGCTGTATGACTATCTTTCCGCGCCCAACCCCCAGGCCATCCTGAAATCGCGGCTCAAAGCCAAGTACCGCATGCCCTCCTACGCCACCATGCCGGAACCGGATCGACGCGTGCTGGTGGATTACCTGTCCAGCCTGCGGGTCAAGAACTGGTATCTGGACCAGACGCACAAGCTGGAGCAGGACAAGCTGACGGGGTCGAGTACCGCGCAGCAATAGGGCCCTCGTCGGCGCTCCTCTTCAAGCCCTCACCCCCGCCCTCTCCCGCCTGCGGGAGAGGGGGTTCTCACTGCTACTTCCGCGCCGCAGCAGCACCCCGCGCAGTACCCCGTTTACGCGCCCGCGCGAGGCGCGCCCGCACGTTGAACACCTCGATCAGCAGCGCCACGGCGACGACGCCGTACGAGCCCCAGACGAAGCGCGCATAGCCGCCCATGGCGAAGAACGCGTGCATGCTGCCCCACTTCATGCCGAAGCCCTCCCTGCCGAAGCCTGCCGCACCCATTCCGCGCCGCGTTCGCGCTCGAGCACCAGCGCCCGCGCCCGCGTGAGCGCCACCGCGATGCTGTACATCCAGAATGCCAGCGCCATCACCAGCATGGACCAGAGCATCGGGGCGGCGATCGTCGGCGCCTTTCCCAGGGTGATCGACGAGCCCTGGTGCAGCGTGTTCCACCACCGCACCGAAAAGTAGATGATGGGCACGTTCACCACCCCGACCAGCGCGAGCACGCCCGCGGCCCGATCGGCGCGGCGCACATCGTCGATCGCGCTGTGCAGCGCCATGAATCCCATGTACAGGAACAGCAGGATCAGGGTGGAGGTCATGCGCGCATCCCAATCCCAGTACGTGCCCCAGGTCGGCCGGCCCCACAGCGCACCCGTCCACAACGACAGGAACGCCATGAGCGCGCCGGTGGGCGCCAGGGCGCTGGCCATGATGGAGGACAGCCGCGTGTTGAAGACCAGCCCGACCCCCGCCCAGAACGCCATCACCAGATACACGAACATCGCCATCCACGCGGCGGGCACGTGGATGAACATGATGCGGTAGACCTCGCCCTGCTGGGCATCGGTCGGCGCGACGAAGAAGCCCAGATAGAGTCCGATCGCCGTCAGCACGGCGGCGAGCGCCCCGAACACCGGAACCGCCTTGCCGGCAAGGCGGTAGAACTCCGAGGGAGCGGCGAAACGAAACAAGGAAGAAGCCATATCGGGATTATTCCAAAGAAATCCGCAACGCCGCGACGATCGCCCACGGCGCGAGCGCGGCCGCGCCCAGGGAAATGCCGCCCAGCAACAGCAGGTTCGCCGCCGCCGGGACGCCGCTCGCCACCGATTCCACCGCCCCGGCGCCGAAGATCAGCACCGGCACGGTGAGCGGCAGCACGAGCAGCGTCACGAGCACGCCGCCGCCGCGCAGGCCCAGCGTGAGCGCGGCCCCCACTGCGCCCAGCAGGCTCAAGGTCGGCGTCCCCAGCGCGAGGCTCGCCACCAACGTGGCGGTCGGGGCACCGCCGAGATCGAACATCAGCGCGATCGGCGCCGCCGCGATGGTGATGGGGGCGCCGGTGACCAGCCAGTGCGCGACGATCTTGCCGACCACGAACACCGCAGCCGGCTGGCCCGAAAGCAGCATCTGCTCCAACGACCCGTCGGCGTGGTCCTGCGCGAAGAGCCGCGCCAGCGACACGATGGACGCCAGCAGCGCCGCGACCCAGACCGTGCCCGGCCCGATCATGCGCAGGACGTTGACGTCCGGCCCCACGCCCAGGGGAACCATGGTCACGACCACGAAGAAGAAGAGCAGCACGTTGAGCACGTCGCCGCGCTGGCGCATCGCGAGCAGCAGGTCGCGCCGGATCACCGCGGCCAGCGATGCGATCATGCCAACGCCTCCGCATCCATCTCATCCGGCTCCGGCGCGCGCAACTCCAGCCGCCGGATGTGCTCCGAAAGGCCCACCGGCAGATGGGCGGTCAGGACGACGATGCCGCCGCGCGCGAGCTGCGCCGCGATGAGATCGTTCAAGGTCGCCACCGCCGCCGCGTCGAGGGCGTTGAAGGGCTCGTCGAGGATCCAGATCCGCGCCGACGCCGCGCCGCAGAGCCGGGCCAGCGCCACGCGGCGCTTCTGCCCCTGCGACAGGTGGCGCGCCAGCACGTCGCCGAACGCGCCCAGGCCCATGCGGGCGAGCGCCTCCTCGGCGGCATCGACGTTCCCGCCGGCATCGCCGGCCTGCGCCGCGCCTCCCCGGATCGCCGCCTCCAGGTGGATGTTCTCCAGGGCGGTCAGGTCGTCCTTCACGCCGTTCAAGTGGCCGACGAAGGCGAGGTCGGCGCCGAATTCCTCGCGCGCCCGCAGGATCGGCTTGCCGTCCCAGCGCACTTCGCCCTCGGTCGGCTGCAGCAGGCCGCACAGGACCCGCAGCAGCGTGGTCTTGCCCGCACCGTTCTCGCCGGCAATGTGCAAACCCTCGCCCGGCCGCAGTTCGAAGGACAGGCCCTCGAACAGACGGCGTTCGCCGCGGATGCACTGCAGGTCGATCGCTTGCAGCATGGGCTCGGTCAATCCGCCGTCAGCAGCGCCGAAACGATCGCGGCAATGCCCTCGCCGCGACCCGTGAAGCCCAGCTTCTCGGTGGTCTTGCCCTTGACGCTGACGGCGCCCTTCTCCACGCCCAGCGCCGCCGCCAGCGCGGTGCGCATGGCATCGACATAGGGGGCGATTTTCGGCTGCTGCGCCACCACCGTGCAGTCGAGATTGCCCAGACGCCATCCCTCCGCCCGCACCCGCGCCCAGGCGGCGTCGAGCAGGCGCATGCTGTCGGCGCCGCGATAGCGTTCGTCGGTATCCGGGAACATCGCCCCGATGTCGCCCAACCCGGCGGCGCCGAGCAGCGCATCGATGACCGCGTGGGTCAGCACGTCGGCATCCGAGTGGCCCGCCAGGCCCAGCGGATATTCGATGGCGACGCCCGCCAGGATCAGCTTGCGCCCCGCCACCAGCGCATGCACGTCGAAACCTTGCCCCACCCGGATCCGCATCACCACCGTCCCTGTTGTTTGAGGATGGCCTCCGCCAGCGCGAGGTCGCCCTGCTCCGTCACTTTCATGTTGCCGGCCGAGCCGGCGATCAGGCGCGGGCGCAGGCCCAGCGCTTCCACCGCCGCCGATTCGTCGGTGATCGCGGCAAAGCCGGTGCCGCCGGCCACGCCGTCGAGCGCCCGGCGCAGCACGTCGAGCCGGAACATCTGCGGCGTGAGCGCGCGCCAGAGTCCGGTGCGATCCACCGTCTCCGCAACCCGCCCCTCCTGCTCGCGCTTGACGGTATCGGCAAGCGGCGCCGCCAGCAGGCCGCCATCCTCGTCGAGCGCGCCGTCGATCAGCGCGGCAAGGTCGCCCGCGCCCAGACACGGACGCGCGGCATCGTGCACCAGCACCCAGGTCCGCTCGGGATTGGGCACCGCATCGGCGAGCGCATGCACGCCGTTGCGGACCGTTTCGGCGCGCGTCGCCCCCCCTGCGGCAAGCACTTCACAATGCTGCGGCAGGTCGAGCGCCTGCGCATGCGTATCGCCCGGCGCCACGACGACGAGAATGCCCTGCACCCGCGCATCCGCGGCAAGCGCGGCCACGGACCATTCGAGCAGGGTCCGCGGTCCGAGGGAAAGATATTGCTTGGGGCGATCCACGCGCATGCGCACGCCGGTCCCCGCGGCGGGGATCAAGCCGACGATCTGATTCAATGCAGCCCTTCAATAGATGATTTGTCTCCGGTTCCTATAATACCGGCGATGCAACAATCTCCCGAGTCCGGCGCCGTCCCGCCGCTTCCGCCGCAGATTTCGCCGCCGATTCCGCCGCAATGGACGACGCTGCGAACGGGCCAGCGTTACGCCATCCCCCGGCCGCCGGGGTCCGGCGATGCCCTGCTGCTGGCCCGGTTCGCGATCGAAGGGAAATCGGCAGGCCGGTCCACCGTGCTCGTCTGCGCCGACGCGCTCGACGCGCAGCGGCTTGCCGAGGAGTTGCGCGTCTTCGCGCCGACCCTGTCGGTCTGCGCCTTCCCCGACTGGGAAACGCTGCCCTACGACACGATTTCGCCGCACCCCGACCTGATTTCGGAACGGCTGCAAACCCTGTACCGCCTTTCCCACGGCGGGGGGATCGACGTCCTCGTCACCGCGGCGACCACGGCGCTGGCGCGCCTCGCCCCCCCCGAATTCCTCGCCGGCCGCAGTTTCTTCCTGCGCCAAGGGGAGGACCTCGATGCCGACCGGCTGCGCGACCAGATGGTGCTTGCCGGCTACCAGGCCGTCTCGCAAGTCGTCGCACCGGGCGAGTTCGCCGTGCGTGGCAGCCTGATCGACCTCTATCCGACCGGCTCGGCGGTGCCCTACCGGATCGATCTCGCGGACACGCTCATCGATTCGATTCGCGCGTTCGACCCCGACACCCAGCGCAGCCTCTATCCCGTACCCGAAATCCGGATGCTGCCGGGCCGGGAGTTCCCGTTCGATGAGGTGGCGCGCACGGCGTTTCGCGGCCGCTGGCGGGAAACCTTCGAAGGCGACCCGAGCCGCTCGCCGGTGTATCGCGATGCCGGCAACGGCATGGCCTCGGCGGGGATCGAATACTACCTGCCGCTCTTCTTCGAGCGCTGCGCGACGCTGTTCGACTATCTGCCGGACACCGCGCGGATCGCCCTGCACGGCGAGGTCGCGGCGGCCTGTCGGCAATTCCGGACCGAAACCGCGGAACGACACCGATTCCTGTCGCGTGACGCGCAGCGGCCGTGCCTCGATCCGGATCGGCTGTACCTGGGGACGGATGATTTTTTCCTCGCCCTCAAGCCGCATGCGCAGCTTGCCGTTGCGCCCGCCCGGCCCCCCGACGCAGACGGTCACACCTCCATTCCCCCTCTCCCCCCTCCGGGGGGAGAGGGTCGGGGTGAAGGGGGCGTATTTGCACCCCTCCCCGACCTCACCGTCGACCGCAAGGCCGCGGACCCCCTGCATCGGCTGCGACGCTGGTGCGACGCATTCCCGGGCCCTGTCCTGATCTCGGCCGACTCCCACGGTCGCCGCGAAACCGTTGCCCAACTGTTCCGCGATCATGATTTCGCCGTCCAGGACTGCGCGAGCGTGGCGGAATTCTTCGCGTCGCCGCGCGACGACCACACGCCGTCGGCAACGCTGACGGTCTCGCCCTTGCACCAGGGATTCTGCGTTCCGGGGATCGAAGCCCCCTTCGCCATCGTCACCGAAGCGGAGCTCTACGCCAGCAATCCGAACCGTCAGCGCGGACGCGGGCGCGAGCGCGCCTCCAACGTCGAGGCCATGGTGC
>JAJXTQ010000063.1 GCA_021783685.1 Pseudomonadota bacterium
CTCGCCGGCTCCGACCAGGGCCGGATCTCGGCCGGCAGGTCCGGCGGCGTTCCGCGGCCGGCGCCGACCAGCACCAGGCGCGCCGCGCGCCGCATCATCAATTGGCGCAGCGGTTCTGCGATCGCGGCGAGATACGCGGCGGTCTGCGGGGAACCGATCCAGCCGATGGTGAAGGGGCGGGCCGGATCGGGCGCGGCATCTGGAAGTGCAGGATAGCGCTCGAGATCGATCACGGTCGGCAATGGCTCGATCCAGCGCGCACCGGCTTGCTCGGCGCGCGCCGCCAGATAGTCGTTGCCGGCGATGACCAGCCGCGCCCCGGCCATGACGCGGTCGATCTTGCGCCCCAAGACGCGGCGCACGAGGGCATGGCGGTGCAGGTCGTAGTTGTGGAACAGGGCATCGTCGTAGTCGACGACATAGGGCGCGCCGGCCGCTGCCAGCAGGCGCTCGACCGTGGCCGGCAGCATGGGGAACAGCTCCTTTTCGATCCAGAGCAGATCGAAATCCCGCGCCCGCAGCAGTTGGGCCAGACGCGCGAGATAGGCCCGCGCAACCTGCGGCCACGGCCGTCGTCCGGCGCCGTAGAGCGCCGCGAGGTAGGCATCATCCAGCAGCGGCGCCCACGTGACGTCGATGCCGGCTGTGGCGAGATGTGGCAGGTACTGCAGGGCCCGCAGGCGTGTGCTGGCGCCCTGGCGGCCGTAGCGGCTCAGCAAGAGAACCTTCATCGGACGGATGGCCTCGTCAAACGCCAGCAGGCGGACAGGTCGCGCAGCAGCCAGCGGTAGGCCCGCAGCGTTTCGCCGGCCTGGGCCATGGAACCGCGCGCCAGTGCCTGCCCCAGCCGCAGTGGCGGTTCGAACAGGAGGGTGCCGGCCCAGACCACCGCGGCACCGGAGCGCGAAAAATGGATGCGCGCATAGCGCAGGCGGCTCGCCAGACTGTAATGGAGCCGGCGCGCCTTGATCTGCTCGGAGGTGCCGCCGCCCTTGTGAAACACGCGCACATCGGCGCGGTAGTGGATGGCCCAGCCGGCCCGGCGCACCCGCTCGGACAGGTCCAGATCTTCCAGATAGACGAAGAAGCGCTCGTCGAAGCCGTTCAGCGCCTCGAACAGCGGCTGGCGGATGAGGTAGAACGCGCCCATGACGTGGTCGACCGGCCGACTGTCGGCGTGGTCCCAGCGGCGCATCAGATAGCCGCAGGTGCCGGGCGTCAGGCGGTCGATGCCGCAGAGGTGCGCGAGCATGCGCAGGGGCGTGGCCCGCCGCGCGCAATGCCGGTGGGTGCCGCCATGCTCATCCAGCAGCTGGGCGCCGCACACTCCTGCCGGGGCGCCGTCGGCGCTCTGCAGATGGGCAATGGCCCGATCGAGGGCGTCGGCTTCCACCCGTGTGTCGGGATTCAGGAAGAGCAGGAAGTCGGCCGTGCACGGCCGCGCACCCTGATTGCAGGCGGCGCCGAAGCCGCGGTTGTCCGGATTGCGGATGATCCGCAGCGGCAGGGCGTCGTCAGGCAGATCTTGCAGCGAGTCATCGCTGGAGGCGTTGTCCACCACGATGACCTGTTGCAGGTCGAATCGCGTCCGCTGTGCGCGGGCCACGGCCTGCAGGCAGGCGCACAGCTGTGCGCCGGCGTTCCAGTTGACGATGACGATGGCAAGGGTCGGCAGGGCCGGTCCGTTCATGCGTCGCGCCACTGTCCGCGCAGGCGGGTGGCCCGGGCGTAGCCTGCCGTGCCGAGGCCGGTCAGGGCGAGGGCGGCCCAGGCTTTCGGAAACCGCCGATCGGCCGCGATGGCCCGGCGCAGCCAGTGCCGCGCCGCGGCGGTCTCGCCGGCCAGGGCGTGCAGATGGCCGACGGCGTAGAGGTGTTCGGCCAGGGTGCGTGGATGTGCCGCGAGCCACAGCGCATGGCGCTCGACGATGCGCGTCCGGGCGCGCAGGCGGGCCGGCGCGTCGTGCGTGATGGCATCGGGCAGCGTGTGCACGACCACCAGCGGCTCGTCCACGCAGCCGATGGGATGCTGGCGGCTCAGGCGCATCATCAGCTCCCAGTCCTGGAAACGGGGCAACCCGGCGTCGAACCCGCCCACGGCGTCGAGCGCCGCGCGCCGCACCAGCAGCGTCTGCGTGCTGATGAAGCTGTCGCGCAGGATCTCGGCGTGGAGCCAGCCTGCACGCCGTTCGACCGTCGCGGCCGGCGTGCGCGTGGCGGTGTCGCCACCGAGGCGCACGAAGGCACAATAGACCGCGCCCAGATCAGGATCCTGCGCGGCCACGGCGAGCTGGCGAGCGAGCTTGTCGAGCAGCCATTCATCGTCGCTGTCCTGGAACGCCACCCAGTCCGCGTGCGCCGCGGCAAGGCCGGTGTTGCGCGCCGCCGCGCCGCCGCGCCGGACCGCGTGGTGCAGCACATGCAGGCGCGGGTCGTCGAAGCCGGCCAGGACGCGGGGCGTCTCGTCGGTGGAGGCATCGTCCACCACGATGAGTTCGAGATCGGACTCGCTCTGCGCCAACACGCTGCGCACCGCGCGGGCAAGCACCCCGGCGCGGTTGTAGGTGGGAAGCACGACGCTGACACGCGGGGGCACGACACCATCCCGAGCCAAAGCGCGCATTCTACCGCGCCCACCGGCCCGCTGGGGCTTAGAATGCGCGGTTTCCGGGAGGGGTCATGGCCGGACGCCGTCTGCTGTATGTCCATAACGCGGTTCCCTACTTTTTGTCGCACCGGTTGCCCGTGGCCCGTGCTGCGCGCAGGTCGGGCTGGGAAATCCATCTGGCGGCGCCCGAACCGGATGCAAGCGATTGCGCCCGGCTCGCGGAAGAAGGCATCACCTTTCATCCCCTGCCGCTCACGCGTCGCGGGATGTCCCCGCTGCATGAGCTGGCAAGCCTCTGGGCGCTCGCGTGGCTCTACCGGCGCGTGCAACCGGCGCTGATCCACTTCGTCACTATCAAGCCGGTGCTCTATGGTGGGGTGACGGCGCGCCTCTGCGGCGCGGGACCCTATGTGGCGACCGTGCCTGGACGGGGATGGGTCTTCACCACGGCAGCGGGTATGCGGGGGCGCTGCCTGCGCCGCGGCGTAAAGTGGGCCTACCGTTTCGCCCTGGGAAGCCGTTCGTGTCGCGCCATTTTCCAGAACCCGGACGATCGTGACTTTTTCGCCGCCGAGGCCATGGTGCGGCCCGATCAGGCCCGCGTCGTGCTGGGGTCGGGTGTCGATCCGGATCGATTCCGGCCCGGGCCGCGCGACGGTGCGCGCGTGCCCAGGGTGGTGTTTGCTTCGCGCATGCTGCGTGACAAGGGCGTGGCGGAGTTCGTTGCGGCAGCCGGTCGGTTGAAAGCCGCAGGGGTGGCTGCGGAGTTCGTGCTGCTGGGCTCGCCCGATCCCGGAAATCCCGAAAGCCTGGACGAGCAGGCGCTGGCTCGCTGGCACGCCGAAGGGGCCGTGCAGTGGTGGGGCTACCGCCCGGACATGCCCGAGATCCTCGCGGCGACCGATATCGTCTGTCTGCCCACGGCCTATGGAGAGGGCGTGCCGCGCATCCTGATCGAGGCGGCCGCCTGCGGCTGCGCCCTCATCGCCGCCGATCGGCCGGGTTGCCGCGAGATCGTCCGGGATGGCGTCAATGGGTTGCTCGTGCCGCCGCGCGATGCCGGCGCGCTCGCCCGTGCATTGGAAATGCTGCTCGCCGATCCGGAGCGCTGCCGCCGGATGGGCCAGGCCGGCCGCGAGCGGGTAATCGACCAGTTCACCGAAGAGAAGGTCGTCGTACAGACCCTCGCCGTGTATGAAGCGCTGAACGCGTAGCGTCGCGGACGCGGGAGCGGCGCTGCCTGGCCGCCCGAACCACTTCGCCTTCCGCCGGGTTACTCGAATTTGATCGCGGGCAAGGGGACGTAGCTCCACGCCGCGAGCCCGACCGTTCCGTAGGGCGGGGGCGCTGCACCGAGCGCCGCTTCGACGGCGCCATAGAGCGTCGTGTTGACCCCATTGAATGTGGCCACCAGAAGATTGCGGGGGATCGAGAAGAGCGGCTGAGCGCGACTTTCCACGCCGAGCGCGAAGGCGCTGATGCCGAGCGGGCCGATCTCGATGTGTCGTTCGGCGAGGGTCTTGAGTCCGAACGGCAACTGGACCGACCCCAGCGACAGATAATAGGCCTGCCCGCGAATGTCGGCCATCTCCTGGTAATCGAGCCGAGTCATGTCGGCATGGGCCAGAGCGGCCGTTCCGCTCAGCACCGCCGCACCGCACAGTTGATGAATTTTCATGGAAGGCACTCCCGGTCGGTTCTTTTGTTGAACCACGTCGCAACGGCCGAGCGAAATGTTGCGGTGGTGTCAGTTCCGATAGCGGCACGCCGCGCCATGACTTGACAGCAACGGGCAAGAAAAGGCGCGCCAGGCACCTCAGGCTGCTGAGGCAACATCCATGTGCTGAGTTCACCCGGGCCATCTGCCGTGGGCCGGAACAACGCGACGTCGACAGGGGTGCTGCGGCCGGCGCCGTTGCGCCATTTGCAGCGCTCTACGGCCGCCCTCTCGGTCATCGGCGCCTGACGAAAGGGGGGGCGGGTGACCACCGCATCCCGAATCACCGCTCCATGGCCGTCATGGCTTGAGCAAAACCCAGAACCCCACCAAAAGAGCGAGGTTCCGCAGCACGCTGGGGCAGGCTTCGGAACCCGCCCCGATGTATTGGGCGGTCGGCCATGATGGACCGTCGTTTTCCTCGCCGCGCGGTCCCGGATGTGGTCCACGCTCGGCTGTGCCTGCCGGTCCGAACCACGACCCGGAATTGCTTCATTGCGGGCTGCCGCAGACGCAGCGCGGGTCCGAGCCGCGTCGCCCCGATCCTGATCGCAGGGCTGGTCGCCGGGAGTCACAAAGTGAAACACGAACGGGTTAGGATGACACGGCTCGGTCTGTCGGTTGGGCATCCACGTGGGCGCCGACCGCACCGTCCAACGCATCTGGAAGCTGCCGGGCATGGACGATACGGCGGTTGCGCGACGAATCTGAAATCAGTGGAGAAAACGATGGAAGCCGGTGACATCACGCAACACACGTCGCGCCGTTACAACGAAGAACTCGAGGGAATACGCAGCCGGGTCCTGGCCATGGGTGGTGCGGTCGAGGATCAGCTCGTGCAGGCCATGCGCGCGCTGGTGGCGGCGGACGGTCAGGCCGCCGAGGAAGTGGTGACTGCCGATCAACGGATCAACATGCAGGAAGTCACCCTGGACGAGGAATGCAACCGGATTCTGGCGCGGCGACAGCCGGCCGCCGGCGATCTGCGGCTCATCATCACGGTGCTGAAGATCATCACGGATCTCGAGCGCGTTGGTGATGAGTCGTGCAAGATCGCCCGCATGGCGGCCCATTTGAGCCAGATGGATCGGTCGCCGCATGGTTATCAGGCCTTGGAACATCTGGCGATCCGCGCCCGTGCCATGTTGACGGATGCGCTGGATGCATTCGCCCGGATGGATCCGCGGGCGGCGCTCGCGGTGGTTCATGCGGATGAGGAAGTGGATCGGGAGTACGAGTCGATCTGGCGTCAGAACATCACGTTCATGATGGAAGATCCGCGCACGATCCGTCGCATGCTCGACATCATCTGGTGCGCGCGCGCATTGGAACGCATCGGTGATCACTCCCGCAACATCGCCGAGTATGTGATTTTCCTGGTGGGGGGGCGGGATGTGCGCCACATTTCCCTGCAGGAGATGCGCGCTGCCGTCGAACGGCTGCAGCCCTCCGAACCGGAAGGGAACTAAAAAAAGCGCCCCGGGGGGCGCGAAGTGCGAGAGAGGGAGATCGTGGAGGATCTGCGCACACCAGAGACTGTGTGCGTCTTCTTCCACGCATGGATCGGGCCAACACGATTCCGTTTTTCGAATCAATATGTTGAAATAGCGACCTCGGAACGGGCCGGTTTCCGCCAGGGGACTGTGGTGCGCCTTGGTGCATGGGTCCGTCCGAATCGCCGGAATTGGTGCATCTGGGACGCCCGCCTTGCCGTCAGCGCTTCGTCGGTCACTGCCGTTCGGGTCATGGGTGATGTGGCTGATCCTGATCGCCACCAGCGCCGTGATCGTGTACGCCGCCTATCTCGACCGCGAGGTCGTGACGCGTTTCGAGACGCGGCGCTGGTCGCTGCCAGCCCAGGTGTTCGGGCGCCCCCTGGAACTCGGGGTTGGCGAACCCACGAGCCGGGGTCGCGTGCTGCGGGAGCTGCAGCGCGTGGGCTATCGCCAGAGCGCCGGAGTGCATGTCCCGGGAACCTATCAAGCCGACGGCGCCGATCGCCTCCTGATCCATGTCCGGAGCCTCACGTTCTGGGATGGTCCCCAGCCGGCGCGCCGGATTCGTGTCGCCTTCGACGCGAACGGCATCGTCGAACTCACCGACCTCGAACGACAGACGGCGCTGACGCTGATTCGGCTGGATCCTGAACTCATCGGCTCCCTGTACGGCGCCGATGGGGAGGATCGGGTCCTGCTGCAACTCAAGGCGGTGCCCGAGGCCTTGGTGCTGGGACTGCTGGCCGTGGAAGACCGTCATTTCACGCACCACGCTGGCATCGATCCCGGCGCCGTGCTGCGGGCTGCGGCGGTCAATCTGCGCGCCGGCCGCGTGGTGCAGGGCGGCAGCACGCTCACCCAGCAGCTGGTCAAGAATCTCTTTCTGGACAGCGAACGGAGCTTCCGCCGCAAGTTCGACGAAGCGCTCATGGCCTTGTTGCTGGAGTGGCACTACGACAAGGGGGAGATCCTCGAGACCTATCTCAACGAGGTCTACCTCGGTCAGCAGGGCGGGCGCGCCATCCACGGTTTCGGGCTCGCCAGCCAGTATTACTTCGGCAAGCCGCTTGATGAGCTGGAAATCCAGGAGCAGGCGCTGCTGGTCGCGCTGGTCAAGGGACCGTCCTACTATCATCCGTTGCGGCAGCCGGCGCGCGCCAAGGCGCGGCGCGATGTAGTCCTCGCGCGCTATGCCCAGGCCGGGCTGCTGGATCCGGGACAACTCGCCCCGACCCAGGCCAGGCCCTTGGGCGTGCGGCCGGCGTTGGCGCGGGCCGGAAGCTACGCCGCGGCCTTGGGCCTGGTGCGCGATCACCTCATGCGCGACTACTCGGCGGACGCCCTGACCGCGGAGGGGTTGCGGGTTTTCACGACGCTCGACCCCGAGGTTCAGGAGCAGGCGACCGGTGCGCTGACCCGGCAGCTCGACCGCTTGGGGCAGCGTGGCAAGGCCCGTCTCGAAGGGGCCATGGTGGTCACCGATACGCTTACAGGGGCCGTGCAAGCGGTCGCCGGCGGCCGGAATGATGCCGCGGAAGGACTCAATCGGGCGCTGTTCGCCCGCCGACCCATCGGGTCTCTGGTCAAGCCGGCAGTCTATCTCACGGCGCTCGAATCGGAGGCCTACTCGCTGGCCACGCCACTGGACGATGCGCCCGTTGCGGTGACACTGGCCAATGGCACGGTCTGGCGCCCGGGCAATTCGTCCGGACGTTTCCATGGCAGCGAGCCGTTGTTCCAAGCGCTCGCGCAGTCCCACAATGCGGCGACGGTCCGGTTGGGTCTGGCGCTCGGCGTGCCGGCGGTCGTGAAGACCCTGCGCAGCCTCGGGGTGGAGGCGGATGTCCTGCCGGTCCCGGCCTTGCTCCTCGGGGCCGTCGAGCTGACGCCGTTCGAGGTCGCCCAGATGTATCAGACGATTGCCGGTGCGGGCATACGCGCTCCGCTGCAGGTGATCCAGCAAGTCGTCTCGCCGCGCGGCGAGGCCCTGCAACGCTATCCGCTGGCGGTGCAGACGGCCGCCTCACCGCAGGCCATGGCGCTGCTTCACGCCGCGCTGCAGCAGGTCGTCCGTCAAGGGACGGCACGTGCCGCTGCGGCGCTCCCCCCTGCCCTGGAAGCGGCCGGCAAGACGGGTACCACGGATGATCAGCGCGACGCATGGTTCGCCGGTTATGCCGGTGATCGGCTCGCCGTGGTCTGGGTGGGGCGGGACGACAACACCCCGATGGGCCTGTCGGGATCCGCGGGCGCGCTCCCGGTCTGGCTCGATTTCATGCGCCAAACGGAGTTGCATCCCGTTCCCCGCATGCTGCCCGAAGGGGTATCTTTGCAATGGGTCGACCCTGCCAGCGGCCGCGCCGCCGGCCCGGAATGCCCCGGCGCGATCGAGTTGCCGTTCCGCGAAGGCGGGGGACCGATCGACCCGCTGCCGTGCGCCCCGGGCGAGGACTGGCCCGACGAACGATCGTCACCGGCGCAGCAGATTCGCCAGTGGTGGCAGGAACTCCTCACGCGATGATGCCGGCATATAAGGCGGACCGATCACCATGAAGCGATCCTGGACGATACTCGCCGCCGCAGTGTGGCTCCTGACGGCTTGCAGCGCCGGCTGGCGCGTGCCGCCGGCGTCGCCTGAACGGCAGGCCGACGCGCCTGCTGCCGTGCCAGCCACCTCACCGCCGGAAGAAACGCCGCCAAAGCCCGTCATCCGGGAGGACGCGCCGCTGCCGCCGTTGAGCCCCGCTGCACAGGCCCTGCTGCGCCAGGTTGAGTCGCAGCGCGCCCA
>JAJXTQ010000064.1 GCA_021783685.1 Pseudomonadota bacterium
AGTGCCCCCTTCTTCCATTCATAGATGAAGCCGATCACCAGGATGCCGAGAAAAATCGCCATGGCGATGAGTCCGGGAGCGCCGATCTCCCGCAAGGCGATTGCCCAGGGAAACAGAAAGGCCACCTCGAGATCGAACACGATGAACAGAATCGCGACGAGGTAATAACGCACGTCGAACTTGACTCGCGCATCCTCGAAGGCTTCGAAACCGCACTCATACGGGGAAAGTTTCTGTGCATCCGGCCTGCGCGGACCCAGGACGAAACCGGCAGCGAGCGGCACGATCCCGACCACGATGGCCAAGGCAAAGAAGATCAGAATCGGAAAGTAGTTTTCCAGCACGATAATGCCCGCCTCCTTTCGGTACAGCGAATCTGGATCGGACAACCGATCGAACGGTCCTGGATTTTCTGGTGCCGATGGTCGGACTCGAACCGACACGACTTGCGTCACCACCCCCTCAAGATGGCGTGTCTACCAATTCCACCACATCGGCCGATGATCTATCGCGGTCAGGAGCGGCAGGTGCCGCCAGCCTGAGCGGGCGCCCATTGTATACTCACCCGATGCTATTTCCCACCCTCCGAGAGCGGAAGATCGGCGGGCGTTTTGGGCCCATCTGCATTCGGCGTCTCACCGGACGTGGCAGGCGGGAGGTCGGTCACTTCGGGGGCGACGCTGCTCGCGGCAGGCGCCCGATCCATGACACTTTCCGTCTTGCCCGGCCGGGCAAAGAGATAACCCAAGCCGAGACTGCTGAGAAAGAACAGCGCCGCAACCGCCGCGGTGGAGCGGCTCAGGAAATTGGCGGAACCGCGCGCACCGAACATCGTGTTCGAGGCGCCGGCTCCGAAGGCCGCGCCGGCATCCGCACCCTTGCCATGCTGAAGCAAAGCCAGGACGATCAGGACCAAAGCCAGAAGAAGGTGGATGACCAGTAAAACCGTCTGCATCTCGTTTAGCTTCCCGAGCGAACGATCCCGCCGGCCGACCGGCAGATCGCAAGAAAATCCGCGGATTTCAGCGAAGCCCCTCCAACGAGGCCGCCGTCGACATCCGGCATCGCGAACAAGGCCGCCGCATTATCCGGCTTGACACTCCCGCCGTAAAGGATGCGTCGACCGTCGGCAACGACGGCATCGGTTTGCGCGGCAATCCAGCCGCGCACGAAGGCATGGACCGCCTGGGCCTGCTCCGGGGTGGCGTTGCGACCGGTGCCGATGGCCCATACCGGTTCATAGGCGATGATGCAGCCGCCAAACGCCTGCGCGCCCGCGACGTTCGCGACCGCCTGCAACTGCGCGGCAATGACCGCCTCGGTCCGCAGGCCTTCGCGCTCGGACAGGGTCTCTCCCACGCAAAGGATGGGCGTCAGCCCCGCCTCCAGTGCCGACTGGAGCTTGGCGCCCACGCTTTCATTGCTTTCACCCAGCAACTGACGCCGTTCCGAATGCCCCACCAGCACGTGGGATACACCCAGATCGGCGAGCATGGCACCGCTCGTCTCGCCGGTGCGGGCACCGTCTTCCGCCTGGGCGCACAGATCCTGCGCACCCAGCAGCACACGAGCGTCCTCGCCCAACGCCCGACGAACGGCATCGAGGTGGACGAAAGACGGGCAGATCAGGACGTCGCACGACCACTCCGGGACGAGACCCGCCGCGATCTCACCAGCCAGAGCCCGGGCGCTCGCGTGGCGACCAAACATCTTCCAATTCCCTGCGACCATTTTGCGACGCATGACTTACCCCCCCCCAATGCCGGTGATCCGTTCATTTCATCCACGAAAATGCGGCCGTCTCCCGCCCGCTTACGCCGCCGCGCATTCGGCCGCGATGGCGGCGAGCCGGCTTGCATGCAGCCGCACGAGATCTGCGTCGGCGCCTTCGACCATGACGCGCAACAAGGGCTCCGTTCCCGACGGTCGCAACAGGATGCGGCCTTCGACACCCAAGGCCGCACGGGCTTCCGCCACCGCCTGCTGCAGACGAGGATGATCCTCCACCATCCGGGCAGCGGGCGCCGCGACATTGATCAGTTCCTGCGGGTAACGCGACATTCCAGCCACGAGATCCGACAGGCCCCGCCCCGTCGCCGCCATCACGCCGAGCACCTGAAGCGCCGCCACGATGCCGTCGCCCGTCATCGTCCGATCCAGACAGATGATGTGCCCAGAGGGTTCGCCGCCGAGCACGCCCGACTCCCGCCGGAGCAGCTCCATGACGTGTCGATCGCCGACAGCGGCACGTTCGAAACCCACGCCGTGGGCTGCGAGCGCCCGCTCCAGCCCCAGATTGCTCATCATCGTGCCGACGATGGGTCCGCGCAGCCGGCCCGCGCGCAGGAACTCCAGCGCCAACACATAAAGGATCTGGTCCCCATCGATGACCGCGCCGTCGCCATCGACCAGCAGCACACGATCCCCGTCCCCGTCGAGCGCCACGCCGAGGTCCGCGCCACGCTCGCGCACCAGGCGCTGCAGCGATGCGGGATCCATGCTACCGCAACCGTCATTGATATTGAGCCCGTCCGGCGCCACCCCGCTGGCGATCACGGTAGCGCCCAACTCGGTCAGGACGTCGGGCGCGATGTGGTAGGTCGCACCGTGGGCGCAATCCACGGCGATCCGCATGCCTTTGAGGCTGACGCCGGCGTTCAGCGTGGACTTGCAAAACTCGATGTAGCGGCCGGCCGCATCGGTGATGCGCGAAACCTTGCCCAGACGAGCGGAATCGACCATGCCCAAGGGCCCTTCCAGGGCATCCTCGATGGCCGCCTCGATCCCATCGGACAATTTGTCACCGGTCGGCGAGAAAAACTTGATCCCGTTGTCGTGAAAGGGATTGTGTGATGCGCTGATGACCACGCCGGCACTGGCCCGGAACGTCTTCGTCAGATAGGCCACGGCGGGCGTGGGCATCGGGCCCAGCAGCCGGACACCGACACCGGCTGCGGAGAAGCCGGCTTCCAGCGCCGACTCGAACATGTATCCCGAGATGCGCGTGTCCTTGCCGATCAGGACGCGGCCGCGTCCCTCCGGGTCCAGCACCCGCCCCGCTGCCATGCCCAATCGCAGGATGAACTCCGGCGTCATCGGCAGTTCACCGACCCGTCCCCGGATGCCGTCCGTGCCGAAATAGCGTCGTCGTCCCATCGATGGTGACCTCATCCGTTCATGCACCCGCCCGCGCCGCGCGCTCGGATGCGACCGCGTGCCAGATGCGCAGCGCCTCCGCTGTGGCCCGCACATCGTGCACACGGACGACGGCAGCGCCATGGGCTGCGGCCCACAGCGCGCCCGCCAGGCTGGCGGGCAACCGTTCCGAAACATCGTTTCCGTCGAGCATCTGCCCCAGCATCGACTTGCGGGACAGACCGACCACCAACGGAAAACCCAAGCGGCTCAGGCGGTCGAGCTGCGCCAAAAGGGCGAGATTATGCGACAAGTCCTTGCCAAAGCCGAATCCCGGGTCGATCCACAGGCGGGCGCGATCGATCCCTGCAGCCTCGCACGCGGCAATGCGTTCCGTCAGGAAGCCCGTCACCTCGTCCACGATGTCCGGACCGTAGCGAGGGCTGGCCTGCATGGTCCGGGGCTCGCCCTGCATGTGCATCAGGCAGATCGGAACCCCGGCGGCGGCGGCGGCTTTCAAGGCCCCCGGCATGCGCAAGGCGCGCACGTCATTGATCAGCGCCGCTCCGGCGCTCACCGCTGCGCGCATCACCTCCGGGGTACTGGTGTCGATCGACAGCGGCGTGCCGGTCTCGCGAGCCAGCGCTTCGACGACCGGGATGACCCGATCCATTTCCTCCTGCACGGACACCGGAGCCGCCCCGGGACGTGTCGACTCGCCGCCGATGTCGAGGATATCAGCACCCTCCTCTATCAGCCGCAGACCCTGGGCGATCGCCTGCGGCAGTCGGACGAATCGCCCGCCATCCGAGAAGGAATCGGGCGTCACGTTCAGGATGCCCATGACCCCGCATCGTGCATGCGGCAGTACAAAACTCATCCCGTCCTCAACCTTCCCGCGCGGATACATCGAATCGGTACAAAAATGACGCGGTCTACAATGCAAAAGAGCCGGCGGCTTGCCAGCCACCGGCTCCTGACTCGCGCCGCAACCCCCAAGGGCTCAGGCCACCGGACCGGGCAACTCCGTCGACGGTCCTTTGGCGCCAGCCGCAGACCCCGCCGCCTTCGCGTCCCCCACGATCGCCTTGCCGGAGGTTGAATCGGAATCGTCATCGCGATTCTCGCCCCAGCCCTTGGGCGGAGGCGGCTCCAGCCCGGCCATGATGGCATCGATCTGCTCCCGATCGATGGTCTCGTATTTCATGAGGGCGGCCGCCATCAGATGCAGCCGGTCCATCGCGTTCTGCAGGATATTGCGCGCCTTGTCGTAATTGCGGTTGATGATATTGCGCACTTCCTCGTCGATGGCGTGCGCCGTGTCGTCCGACATCGCCTGGGCGCTGCTGCGTCCACCATAGGGGCCGCCCATGTAGCCCGCCGCCTCATCATCCCCGTAGGCCAAGGGACCCAGTCGCTCGGACAAGCCCCAACGGGTGACCATGTTGCGGGCAATCTCGGTCGCGCGCTCGATGTCGTTGGATGCCCCGGTCGTCACCGATTCGAAGCCGAAGATCAGTTCTTCGGCGACGCGTCCGCCGAACAGGCTGGCAAGCTGGCTTTCCAGCCGCCGCTTGCTGTAGCTGTAGCGGTCGTCCTCCGGCAGAAACATGGTCACGCCCAGCGCACGACCGCGCGGCATGATGCTGATCTTGTAGACCGGATCATGATCCGGCACATTCAGGCCGACAATGGCATGGCCCGCCTCGTGGTAAGCCGTGAGCCGCTTTTCGTCCTCGCTCATGACCATGGAGCGGCGCTCCACACCCATCATGATCTTGTCCTTCGCGCGCTCGAACAGGTCCATGCCGACCACGCGGCGTCCCAGACGAGCCGCGATCAAGGCGGCTTCGTTCACGAGATTGGCCAGTTCAGCCCCGGAAAATCCGGGCGTGCCGCGGGCGATCACGGCCGCCTCGACATCTTCGCCGACCGGCACCTTGCGCATGTGGACCTTGAGAATCTGCTCGCGTCCACGCACGTCGGGCAGGCCGACCGTCACCTGCCGGTCGAACCGGCCGGGGCGCAGCAGCGCCTTGTCCAGGACATCCGCCCGGTTGGTGGCCGCGATCACGATGACGCCTTCATTGCCCTCGAAACCGTCCATCTCGACCAGCAGCTGGTTTAGCGTCTGCTCCCGTTCGTCATGACCGCCGCCAAGGCCGGCGCCGCGATGGCGACCGACGGCATCGATCTCATCGATGAAAATGATGCAGGGCGCGTGCTTCTTGGCCTGCTCGAACATGTCGCGCACCCGGCTGGCGCCCACGCCGACGAACATCTCGACGAAATCCGAACCCGAGATGGTGAAGAAGGGCACCTTGGCCTCGCCGGCGATCGCGCGGGCCAGCAAGGTCTTGCCGGTACCCGGAGGCCCGATCATCAGCACGCCGCGCGGAATCTTGCCCCCCAGCCGCTGGAACTTGCCGGGATCACGCAGAAACTCGACCAGCTCGACGACTTCTTCCTTGGCCTCGTCACAACCGGCCACGTCGGCGAAAGTCACCTTGACCTGATCCTCCTGCAGCATGCGCGCCTTGCTCTTGCCGAAGCTCATGGCGCCGCGACCCGCTCCGCCGCCCTGCATCTGACGCATGAAGAAGATCCATACGCCGATCAGCAACAGGAAGGGGAACCAGGAAATGAAAATCTGCATCAGCAGCGATTGCTGTTCCGGCTCCTTGCCCACCACCGTCACGTTCTGTTCCAGCAGATCGGCGACGAGCTTGGAGTTGCTGGTTTCGGGGCTATACGTGGTGAACCGCTCGCCGCTGGACAGCTGTCCGACGATCTTGCGGCCGTCGATCTCGACCCGCGTCACCGCGCCATCCTGCACCTGAACCAGGAAGTCGGAATAAGGCAGTTTCTGGGCGCTCGGCGCACGTGTGCCGAAGCCGTTGAACACGGACATCAGCACCGCGGCGATGACCACCCACAAAATCAGATTCTTTGCCATGTCGTTCAATGTATCGGCCCTCTTGAAAGGCGCCTGTGGAAAGCTTCTGTGGAAAGCCAGACGGTTGGAGTCTTTCGGTTAGACCCTACTATAGAGCATAGTTCCGGGCCAGCAAATAAACCTCCGGGCTGCGGTCCCGCGACGCCTTGGGCTTGCGCACCACCACCTTGCCGAAGCGCTCCCGCATGCGTCGGACGAAATCATCGAAGCCCGGCCCCTGGAACAGCTTCACGAGAAAATCGCCACCCGGCTGCAAGGCGTCGACGGCGAAGCTCTCGGCGGTCTCGGCCAGCGCCAGCGACCGAATCTGGTCGACCGCCTCGACCCCGCTGGTGTTTGGCGCCATGTCGCTGAGCACCAGATCGACCCGCTGGCCAGCCAATGCCTCGGACATGGCGTCGAGCGCCTCCCGCTCCCGAAAATCGCCCTGCAGACACACCACGCCCGGCAAGGGGGTTATCGGCAGCAGGTCGAAAGCCACCACACGCCCCTGCGAACCGACCTTGCGGGCCGCATACTGCGACCAACCGCCGGGCGCGGCGCCCAGATCCACGACCTTGAGGCCCGGCCGCAGCAACCGGTCGCGCTCATCGATCTCCTGCAGCTTGAAGACGGCCCGGGAGCGCCAGCCCTCGGCCTTGGCGCGCTGCACGTAAGGATCCGAAAAATGCTCACGCAGCCAGGAGGCGCTGCTCTTTCCACGTTTGGGCATGAGATTCGGTACCGTGTGAAGGGAATGGCGACCGCGCCGGTCAGGACCGGGCGCGCAGCGTGGGCCACGCGGCCCGCAGATAAGCGGCCATCGACCACAGCGTCAATGCGGCGGCCACATAGAGCGCGGCAACGCCGAGCCAGTAGAGCGCGTGGCCGTGCTCGAAACCGATCAGGGCGATCAGCGCCGTCATCTGCGCGGTCGTCTTGAGCTTGCCCAGCCACGACACCGCCACCCGCGCGCGCTGACCGATCTCGGCCATCCATTCCCGCAAGGCGGAGACGGTGATCTCGCGGCTGATGATGATGGCCACCGGCAGCGCGATCAGCACGCGGGCGTCGCGCTGCAACACCAGGATCAGCGCGACGGCCACGATCAACTTGTCGGCCACCGGGTCGAGGAAGGCGCCGAAGGCGGAGGTCTGGTCCCAGCGGCGCGCCAGATAGCCATCGAGCCAATCGGTGAGCGCCGCGATGATGAAGATCAGCGAGGCCGCGATCCGGGCATGCGGCCACGGCAGATAGAACACCACCACGAACAGCGGGATCAGCAGGATCCGCGAGACGGTCAGCCAGATCGGGAAATTCAGGGGCATGCGTGTCTCATGTCGATTCCGGATGCAACTCGGCGTGGATCTTCCGCGCCAGACTATCGCTGATTCCAGGGACCCGCGACAACTCCGCCACACCCGCCCGCATCAGCTGGGGCAAGCCACCGAACTGGCGCAAAAGCTGCTGGCGGCGTTTCGGGCCAAGACCCGGAATGTCTTCCAGCGTCGATCGGTTGCGCGCACGCGCGCGGCGCTGGCGATGGCCGGTGATGGCAAACCGATGTGCCTCGTCGCGAATCTGCTGGATCAGATGCAAGGCCGGCCGATGGGGATCCAGCCGCAGGGGCTCGGTCTCTCCGGGCAGAAAGAGTTGTTCCTCGCCGGCCCTGCGCGCAGGCCCCTTCGCCACACCGACCAGCCGGATACCGTCCAGGCCCAGATCGGCCAGCACGGCCTCGGCGACGGCCAGTTGGCCGCGACCGCCATCGATGAAGCTGACGTCAGGCAGGGCGGCCTCCTCGCGCACCAGTCGTTCATAGCGGCGCCGCAAGGCTTCACGCAGGGCGCCGTAATCGTCTCCGCCGGCCGCCGAAGCGATGTTGAAGCGCCGATAGGCGCTTTTCAGAGGGCCCTCGGCGTCGAACACGACGCAGGACGCCACCGTCGCCTCGCCCTGGGTATGGCTGATATCGAAGCACTCCAGCCGCTGCGGGACAGCAGGCAACTCCAGAGCCGCCGCGAGATCGTCAAAGCGGAGCTTCAGATTGGCGCCACCGGTCTGCCGCAACCGCAAGGCTTCGGCCGCATTGGTGCGCGCCAGCTCCACCCAGCGCATCCGCTGCCCCCGTTGCGGCTGCCGCAGGGCGACGCCATGCCCGGCCGCCGCCGAGAGCGCCTCGCCGAGCAGCGCCGCGTCCTCGATGTCGCCGTCCAGCAGGATCTCGGGAGGGGGCGGGACCTGCTCGTAGTGCTGGCTGAGAAACGCCGTCCGCAACTCGGCCGCTGTGGTGTCGGGCGGCAACTGGGGAGTGAACACCTGATGACCCAGATGCTGCCCGCCGCGCACCAGACCCAGGGACAGCACCGCCGTTCCGCCTTCCAGGGCCACCGCCAGCACGTCGACGTCCCCGCCCTGCGTGCTCACGTCCTGCCGCACGGCAATCTGCCGCAGGCGTGCGATGCGATCGCGAAAGACGGCAGCGCGCTCGAACTCGAGCCGC
>JAJXTQ010000065.1 GCA_021783685.1 Pseudomonadota bacterium
CAGCACGGTGATCAATCCCATCAGGGTTCCGGTCGTCATGACTTACTGTCTCCCCGCAAGCGCGATGCCGAGCCCCTGCAGATAGGCGATGACCGCGTCCTGCTCGGTTTTCCCGGCGACGGCGGCGCCCGCATCGGCAATCTGTTCATCGGTATAGGGGACACCCAGGGTCTGCAGGCTGCGCATGTGCCGCGCAATGGTCTGGCCGTCCACCGCCGTGTCCGCGAGCCAGGGATAGCCGGGCATGTTGGATTCCGGGACGACGTTGCGCGGGTTGTTCAGGTGCAGGCGGTGCCAGTCGTCCGAATAGCGTCCGCCGACCCGGGCGAGGTCGGGGCCGGTGCGTTTGGAGCCCCACTGGAAGGGCCGGTCGTAGACGAATTCGCCGGCAACCGAATAGTGGCCATAGCGTTCGGTTTCGGCCCGGAAGGGCCGCACCATCTGCGAGTGGCAGTTGTAACAGCCCTCGCGCGTGTAGACGTCACGGCCGGCGAGCGCGAGCGGCTCGTAGGGCGTGACGCCGGGCGCCGGGGTCGTGGTCTGGGCGCTGAAGATGAGCGGCACGATCTGCACCAGGCCGCCGATGCTGATGACCACCGCGATCAGGACGGCCATCAGGCCGATGTTCTTTTCGACACGTTCGTGTTGCTTGGACATGGCTGGACTCCTGCGGCGACTTCAAAGATGGCTGGCGTCAGGGAGCAGCACCGGCACCGGCGCGCTCTGCCGGGCCAACCGGATCGTCATGTAGACGTTCCAGGCCATCATCCCCATGCCGATCAGGTACATCAGGCCGCCCGTCAGGCGAATGGCGTAGTAGGGATAGGTTGCCTTCAGGCTTTCGATGAAGGTGTAGGTCAGCGTGCCGTCGGGGTTCACGGCGCGCCACATCAGTCCCTGCATGACGCCGGAGATCCACATGGAGCCGGCGTAGGCCGCGATGCCGATGGTGGCGATCCAGAAGTGCCATTCGATCAGGCGCACGCTCCACATTTCCTTCTGGCCGTAGAGCCGCGGGATGAGGGCATAGAGCGAACCCATGGTGATGAAGCCGACCCAGCCCAGCGCCCCGGAGTGCACGTGTCCGATGGTCCAGTCGGTGTAGTGGGAGAGGGCGTTGACGGTCTTGATCGACATCATGGGCCCCTCGAAGGTGCTCATGCCGTAGAACGACAGCGAGACGATCAGGAATTTCAGGATCGGGTCGGTGCGCAGTTTGTGCCAGGCCCCCGAGAGGGTCATCATGCCGTTGATCATGCCGCCCCAGGAAGGCGCCAGCAGCATCAGCGAGAACGCCATGCCCAGCGACTGGGCCCAGTCGGGCAGCGCGGTGTAGTGCAGGTGATGCGGGCCGGCCCACATGTAGATGGAAATCAGCGCCCAGAAGTGGACGATCGACAGGCGGTAGGAGTAGATCGGCCGCTCCGCCTGCTTGGGCACGAAGTAGTACATCATGCCGAGGAAGCCGGCGGTGAGGAAAAAGCCGACCGCGTTGTGGCCGTACCACCATTGCACCATGGCGTCGACGGCGCCGGCATAGGCCGAGTAGGACTTGGTCAGCCCCGCGGGCAGCGCCGCACTGTTGACGATGTGCAGCACCGCCACGGTGAGGATGAAGGCGCCGTAGAACCAGTTGGCGACGAAGATGTGCGGGACGCGCCGTTTGATGATGGTGCCGAAGAACACCACCGCGTAGGCGACCCAGACCAGCGCGATCAGGATGTCGATCGGCCACTCGAGTTCGGCGTATTCCTTGCCTTGGGTCATGCCCAGCGGCAGGGTCACCGCCGCCAGCACGATCACGACTTGCCAGCCCCAGAACACGAAGGCCGCGAGCGCGTCGCTGAACAGGCGGACATGGCAGGTGCGCTGCACGACATAGAACGACGTGCCCATGAGCGCGGAGCCGCCGAAGGCGAAGATCACGGCATTGGTGTGCAGCGGACGGAGCCGGCCGAAGCTGAGCCAGGGAAGGTCGAAGTTGAGTGCCGGCCAGAGCAGTTGGGCGGCGATCCATACGCCCACCGTCATGCCCACCAGGCCCCACACGACCGTCATGATGGAAAACTGGCGGACAACGCGGTCGTTGTAGGTTTCGCTCGCATGGGTTGCCTGCATGGAGGGGTCCTTGTTGGCGACGGGAGGAGGACGGATGTCGGGTGGATTTTCCCCCGCCGTTCCGGCACCCACCTTGATCTGCATCAAGTCCCGTTTGGGTTTTCAATACTCGATGCGACCCCGATAAGGGCGGTCAATCAAGATCATTGACCCCGGAAACAGCGGTGCCGATGATTCCCATTTGCGGGTCGGTGTGATAAACATCGATCTGGTCGAAAAGCGAGGCTCTTCATGGAAGAAGCTGTCCTGCGTGGCCCCCGGGTGATCCCGGGGACCGTCTGGTCCTATCCCGTGGGCGTCGGAATGGAGCTTCGAGGGCGGGAATTCCTGCGCGGCCGCGCTACGCTCCTGCATTTCGTGCATGGCAACGGACTGTGCGGCCTCGCCTATTGGCCCATGCTCACATCGCTCGTCGAAAAACGGGACCTGTGCCTGCACGACACCCAGGGCCACGGCGACAGCGACGACGGCCACCGCTTCCCCGGCTGGAACCTCAGCGCCGAGCGCATGGCGCAGGTGGTGCACCACCGTCGCCGGATCTGGAAAGACCGCCAGATCATTGGCTGCGGCCACAGTTTCGGCGCCATCCTGACCCTGCTCGCCGCGGCGCGCTACCCGAGTCTCTTCGATGGCCTGATCCTGCTGGATCCGGTGCTCTACCCACCTTGGCTCGCGGGGGTGATGGCCTCCTCCTACTACAGCGGCCTCAGTCGCTACAACCCCATGGCGGTGGCTGCGCGGCGGCGCACGACGGAATGGGCGGACCGTGCGGCGGCGCTCGACTATTTTCGCGATCGGGGCATGTTCGCCGGCTGGCGCGAGGATGCTCTGCAAAGCTACGTCGATCATGCCCTGAACGTCCTGCCGGACGGTCGCCTGACGCTCAAGTGCCCGCCCTGGATGGAGGCGCAGGTGTTCGCCGGATTTCCCCGTGGGCTGTGGACAGCGGTGCAACGCCTGGCCTGTCCGACCCTGATGCTCTACGGTCAGCACACCTATCGCTTCATTCCCGCCGCCGTGCGTCAGGCGCAGGCGCTCAACCCGCTGATACAGATCCGGATGATGCCGGGGAACCATTTCTTCATGCAGCAGATGCCGGATCGCACGAGCACGGCGATGGAGGAATGGCTCGCGGCTCAGCGCTACTGATCCAGCGCCGGGCGGCGCGCGGTGATCCCGGGCACGAGGGGGAGGGCGAGCACCACGGCAGCCGCAGCGAGGAGGAAGACAGGGCTCAAGCCCAAGTGCGGGATCAGCAGGCCGAAACCGAATTGGGCCAGGATGGTGCCCACGTTGAAGGCGGCCACGAACAGCGACATCCCGGTGCCATGCTCGTGGGCCGGCAGGCGATTGATCAGCGACACGTTCAGCGTGGGGTAGGCGAGGGAGTGACCCATCCCGACCAGGGCGCCGCACAGGGCGTATGCCGCGCGCCCTTCGACGCCGGCCAGCGCGCCCGTTCCAAGGGCCATGGCGATGAGCGAAAAGAACAGGACCGTCCGCTGGCCGCGGCCGTCGACCAGTCGGGAGAAGCCCAGACGGATGACGATGGACGTCAAGGCGAAGCTGAGCGGGAGAATGCTGACGGGAGCGATTCCCTTGGCCAATGCCTGTGGCTGGCAAAAGACCAGGACGGTCCCGAACGCGAATCCCATCAGCAGGGCATTGAGCCCGATGCGGCCAATGACGGGGCGGGTCGCCAGCCGCAACCACGAACGGGCCGCGCGGCCGGATGTCGCGGCGCGCGGCGGCACCGGAACCTGCAAACTGAGGAGCCCGGCCAGGATGCACCAGCCGGTGGCAAGGGCAAAGACCGGTGTGAAGCCACTGATGCCCGCAATCCATTCGGCCAGAGCGGGCGCTGCGCCGTAGGTGACGAGCGTGGAGACGCCAAACAGTCCCAGCGCGCTGCCGCGTCGGGCCGGCTCGACCAGATCGACCGCCAGGGTCGAGGAATTCACGAACCAGCAGGCAAAGGCTATCCCCTGCAGGCCGCGCAACGCATAGGGCAGGGCATCCAGCGTGCGGATGAATACGAATGCGAGGGCGGTCAGGGCGAGCAGCCCGGCGCCGAGCAAGAGGTAAGGACGGCGACCATGGCGGTCCGATCCGACACCCACCCAGGGCAGGCAGGCGATCATGCTGACGCCGTAGCCTGCCATGAGCAGCCCGACCTCCCGTTCGGCCGCACCCAGTTCGGTGATGAGGTATTTCGGCAACAGGAAGAAGGTTGCGAATCCCATGAAAAAGCAGAAGTTCGCCACCATCAGAGCGGCAAAGGGATGCGACGAGAATGGCGATTTCAGGGCGCGGGCGGCAGCGGGAGAGGGCATGAAGACGTCCGATGATCAGCGGCTTCATTATAGGCCGCGCCGGTCGGCGAGGAGGAGAGCATGGATTTCGATGAGCTGATCCGGGCGCGGTACAGCGCCCGCGCGTTTCAGAAGCGGGCGGTGCCGGAGGCGACGGTGCGGGCGATCCTGGACGCGGCGCGCCACACGCCGTCCTGGTGCAATACCCAGCCCTGGGAGCCGGTGGTCACCACCAGCCGCACCGCCACAGACCGGTTTCGCGAGGCGCTCTGGGCGCATGTGCAGGCCGGCCGCCCGCCGCGGCCGGATCATCCTTTCCCGGTGCGTTACGAGGAGCCGCATGCCACCCGCCGCAAGCGCTGCGGCGGCGCGCTGTACACGGCGCTCGGCATCACGCGCGAGAACAAGCGCGGCGCCTTCGAGCAGACGCTCAGGAACTTTCGTCTGTTCGAGGCGCCGCACGTGTTACTGATGTTCTGTCACGAGAGCCTGGGGTTTTACGGCGGGGTGGACTGCGGCCTGTACCTGCAGTCCTTCCTGCTCGCCGCCGAGGCGCACGGGGTACAGACCTGCGCCCAGGCGGCGCTGGCCACCTATCCCGATTTCGTGCGCGAGCATTTCGGCGTGCCGACCGACCGCAAGCTGCTCTTCGGCTGTTCCTTCGGCTATGCGGACCCGGACCATCCGGTCAACGGGTTTCGCACCGAGCGGGATGCCCTCGAGACGCAGGTGCGGTTCATCGACCGGTGATCGCGCCGGGTTTGCGATCCGGTCGAATCGCCGCGTTGCGCCGTGCGGGGTGCCGGCGATGGACTTTTGGGCTATGGTGACAACCCGGATCACCCGCGAGGCCAAACCCCATGTCTGCATTGGATCTCTTCAAGCGCATGTCCGCGCGCGCGCTTGCCCTGTTGCTGGTCTTGGCCGTTCTCGCCCCGCCGGCGCAGGCGGCCAGCGCTGCCGAGATCGACCGCGACGTCGATCGCGCCCTCGTCGATTTCCGCAAGCTCCCGGGCGCCGAGGAGTTTCTGAGCATCGCCAAGGGCGTGTTGGTATTCCCCAAGGTCTACAAGGCCGGCATCGGCGTGGGCGGGGAGTACGGGGAGGGCGCCTTGCGCGTGGGCGGCCGCACCGTGGACTACTACAGCACGGCGGCCGCATCGATCGGCTTTCAACTCGGCGCCCAGGCCAAATCCATCGTCATCATCTTTACCGATGCCGCTGCGCTCGACCGGTTTCGGACCAGCGAAGGCTGGAAAGTGGGCGTCGATGGCTCGGTCGCCTTGGTCGATCTGGGGGTCGGCAAGAGCCTGGATACCGAAAGCGTCCAGGACCCGGTGGTCGGTTTCATCTTCGGCCAGAAGGGCCTGATGTACAACCTGACGCTGGAAGGCTCGAAGTTCAGCAAGCTCGACAAGCGCTGAGCCGGTTCCATGGGCTGCCCGGGGTGGACCACGTCCCTCCCCGGCGCGGTTCAGTCGAGCTTGACCTGATCGAGGCCCTCGGGGGGCGGCGGGTAGCGCATCCGCAGCCCCTTGAGCGTGTCGACCAGGATGGCGCTGACGATCAGGTCGCGCACCCATTTGTGGTTGGCGGGGACGACGTACCAGGGTGCATGCGGCAGGCTGGTGGCGGTGAGCGCGTCTTCATACGCCGCGATGTATTCGTCCCAGTGTTCCCGTTCGCGGATGTCCGAATAGTCGAACTTCCAGTGCTTGGTGGGATCATCCAGCCGGTCCTGCAGGCGCCGGCGTTGCTCATCCAGGCCGATGTGCAGGTAGCACTTGACGATGGTGGTGCCTTCCTCGCTCAGCATGCGCTCGAAGTCGGCGATGTGGCCGAGTCGGCGTTGCTGTTCCCGCCGGCTTTGCTGGCCGCGGGCGCGGGGCACCAGTACGTCCTCGTAGTGGCTGCGGTTGAAAATCACGATCTCGCCGTTTGCGGGCACGTTGCGGTGCACGCGCCAGAGATAGTCGCGCGCCTGCTCCTCGGCACTGGGGGCCCGGAAATTGGCCACGCGCACCCCCAGGGGATCGACGGTGTGGAACACCCGGCGGATGGTGCTGTCTTTCCCGGAGGTGTCCATGCCCTGCAGGATCAGCAGGATGCGATGCTTTTTCTGCGCATAGAGCAGATCCTGCAGCGCGTCGAGCCGGCCGGAGAGCTGCTCGCGCCAGTGCACACCGCGGGCCTTGTCGCCATCCGTCACGGAGCTGTCGTCCGGATCCCAGTGCTTGAGCCGGGCGCGGCTGCCCGGCTGGACGCGGTAGCGATCGCGGATGTCGGAGAGTTTGCTCATCGGTGGCGCTCCGCCGGAAATTTGCTTGAATGAGAAGGCGGCCGGGCGTGCCGCTCGCATCGAGTCAGGGAGGATAGGCGAATCATGGCGCGCGTGCACTTGTGGGAGTGGGAGGACCTGCCCTGGGTCCCGGATTTCATCCGGCGCTTCATCACCGATCATCTGCGCTTTCTGGCGCAGGTCACGGGGCTGTTCCAGCCGCTGATGCCGCAGCTCGTCGCGGCGCTGCGGCAGAGCGGGGCGAGCCGCATCGTGGATCTGTGCTCCGGGGCGGGCGGTCCGGTGCCGGGCCTGTTGCCCACGCTCGATGCCGCCGGCGCGCGCGAGGTGCCGGTCGTTCTGACCGATCTCTACCCCAACCGGGCGGCATTCGCCGAACTCGAGGCGGCCACGGGTGGACGCATCCGGGGTTGGCCCGACCCGGTGAGCGCCTTCGATCTGCCGCCCGAACTCACCGGATTTCGCACCGTGTTCACCGGCTTTCATCATTTCCGGCCCGAGCAGGCCCGGCGCATCCTGGCCGACGCCGTGGCCAAGCGCGCCGGGATCGCCGTTTTCGAGGGGCAGGAACGCGCGCTGCACACCGTGATCCTGATTCCCATCGTCGTGTTCCTGGCCGGCGTGCTGTTCACGCCCTGCGCCGGCCGCGTCACCTGGCAGCGGCTGGTCTTCACCTACCTGATCCCGATCTGTCCGCTGGCCTTTGCGTGGGACGGTTTCGTGTCCTGTCTGCGCACCTACTCGCCGGCCGAGCTGCGCGCGCTCACGCGGGATCTGGAAGCGCCGGATTACCGCTTCGAAATCGGCAAGCGCTGGCTGTTCGGCCGCTTCGGCTTTCCCTACCGGGCTACCTATCTGATCGGCCTGCCGCAATCGGCCAAGGCCTGAGCGGCGCGAGGTCGGGGAGCGGTTGCAATCGGCCGGGTCCGTCCCAATACTGCCTGCCGATCATGCAGGGCAGGAACGAACGGGATTGAAGACGCAATTCTTCGCAACGGTGGCAGCCGGCCTCGAGCCCTTGCTGGCCGATGAACTCGCGACCCTGGGCGCCGAGGAGATCCGTGCCCAGAACGCCGGGGTGGCCTTCACCGGCGATCTGGCCTGCGGCTACCGGATCTGCCTGTGGTCGCGTCTGGCCAGCCGGGTGCTGCTGCGTCTGGCACGCTTCCATGCGCCCGATGCCGACGCGCTGAAGGCCGGCATCGAGCGGATCGCCTGGGAAGATCACCTCGCGCCGGACGGCACTTTCCTGGTGGCGTTCACGGGAACCTCGAGCGCCATCCGCAACACCCATTTCGGCGCGCTCACGGTCAAGGACGGCGTGGTCGATCGCTTTCGCGCCCGCACCGGCCGGCGCCCCAGCGTGCGCGCCGAGCGGCCGGACGTGCGCCTCGCCGTCCATCTGTTCCGGGAACAGGCGACCGTGTATCTCGATCTGGCCGGCGAAAGCCTGCACCGGCGCGCCTACCGGCTGGAACAGGGCGCGGCGCCGCTGAAGGAATCCCTCGCCGCCGCGGTACTGCTGCAGGCGGGCTGGCCAGCGCTCGCCGCCATGGGGGGCAGCCTGTTCGATCCCTTGTGCGGTGCGGGCACCCTGCTCATCGAAGGGGCCTGGATGGCGGGCGATGTCGCCCCGGGCCTGTTGCGCGCCCACTTCGGGTTTTCCGGCTGGCTGGGCCATGTGCCGGCGCTGTGGCAGCGACTGCGGGCCGAAGCCGAGGCACGCCGCGCCGCGGGACGTGATCGGCTGCCGCCCATGGCGGGATGCGATGCCAGATC